>CAZOTG010000217.1:0-4419 GCA_964582585.1 uncultured Chromatiaceae bacterium
GTTGTTCATCGGCGGCCCGGTGGACAATCCCGGTCTCGATATCCGTGCCGTGCGACACATTCAAGATAACACTGCCAGCATCACCGCCGGCATCTTGGTGCGCGGGACAATTAAGACGCCGCAGGTACAGGTATTCTCCGAACCGGCCATGGCGGAGACCGACGCCCTCTCCTATCTGTTGACGGGGCAACCCATCAATCAGGCCACTTCCAGCCAGGGTCAACAACTCTATGGCGCCGCCTTGTCCTTGGGCTTGGCGGGCGGCGGCCTGCTCGCCAGTCAAATCGGCCAACGCTTCGGTATCGACGATGTAACCATCCAGTCCGGCGGCAGTTTCGGTGGCGGAGCGCTGGTCATCCGCCACTACCTTTCCCCGAAGGTGTATATCAGTTACGGCGTGGGACTGATGGAAAACTTCAATATCTTCCTAGTGCGCTATCAAATCAGCGGCCTCTGGTTCTTGGAGGCGCAGAGCGGCGTAACGAGCGGGGCGGATATCGTGTATACCTTGGAGCGCAAGTAAAAATGTGCATTTTCAGCCGGCTGTCAACTGGAACGCATGCACCGAAAACGTTTATTATGGGCGCCTAGATAACAAGGGGGATACTGATGCAACAGGCACACTCTTCATCCCGGTCCATTGACAACTGGTCCTTTGCCTGCCACCTGGCGGCGAGCGGGCAAGGCACGCTAGTGTTGGTTCAGCGCGAACAAGGGAAGACTCTTGTCACCCCAGTGGAGAGCGCGCCGGCCACAGGCCTGGACGAACCGCGCCGGCCGGTATTGATCGGCATGCAGGACGAGCGGACCGTTCTGGTCATGGATCCGGTGAGCCAACAAGTTCAGCGACTCAGCCGCTTGCCGGTGGATACCCGTCCCGACTACGCCTATCTCGATACCGAGGGCGGCATGTATTGGCTGGTGAACGACGGCGACAAGGAAAGCGGGGCCGACGCGTTAACATGCGAGAATTCCGGCTCGCCGGTGACCGCGATCATGCCCAGTGCCGAACACGGCGCGAATATCCTCAAGACCATCTGCGTCGGACGCGGCCATCACGTCACAATTTTTACTGCGCCCTCCGCGCAGGCGCCACAGGTCCCACGGCGCGCCTTTTCCAGCAATCTCTTGGACGGCACCATCTCGGTGATCGGCAACGATCCCGAGGACACGGCCACTTATCTGAAAGTGCTTGCCACCCTCAATCTCTGCGATGAACGCCGTGAGGACGGCAAGCAGGATGCCGTTCCCAACAATGCCTTTCCCCACGGCATGGCCTACTCGCCGCTCACCGGCAAGGTCTACAACATGAACAACGGTTACGGCACGGTAGCAGTCATTGATCCCATCACCAACCATATAGATACTACCGTCGCCATGAAGACCAGCAGCAATCTGCTGCTCAGCCCCGATGGCCGCTTCCTCATCGGCAAGGGCGCGGACCGCAAAAGTGATGCGGACCACGTGATCGGCCGGTTGTCGGTGATGGACGCAGTGAACAACACCCTTGCCAAGGTCATCGACCTGCCGGACGTGTATCCCAGCGTCTACCGCTTCAGTACCGACGGCGGGAAGCTGTATGTCACCACCGCCGCAACCGGTAAAGGCAAGCAAAAGGAAAATTTAAAATTGAAGTCGCTGTTGGTGTTCGACAGCTCGACGCTGCCCGAACTGCGTCTCATCAAGGAAGTTCCGGTAGGTATCGCCGACTGCGGCCGCCGCCCCATCGCCTTCATTTCCCAGGGAGACGGCGAAGGCCTGATCTTCGTGCCCAACCCCACGGACGGCACGCTGTCGATCCTGGATACCGCCACGGATTCCGTAACGGAAACCGTGAGCCTCGGCGCCGCCAATCTCAAGGAAGTGAGCTTCAGCTTCTGGAGAGGATTGAGCTACGGCGGATGAGTTAAGGCATCGCCAAACGCCCTCGGCGCCCTCTTAACCCAGTTACGGTTCGACGTAATGATGTTTGCCGGTCACCTTTACGGTGCTGGCTTGCGGTCCACGTTCACCCTGCTCCTCGGAAAAGGACACCTCCGCACCGACCTCCAGCTTCTCGAAACCCCCGTTGAGAACGCTGTTGCGGTGAAAGTAGATCTCCCGCTTGTCGGGGGTTTCGATCTTGCCGTAGCCCTCGTCGAGGAATAATTGCGAAATGCGCCCATGGGGCGGTTCAACGTGGGTCTTGACGTCCTGGCGCCGCTGCCTGGCGTAATTTTCCAACTGCCGGCGCGCAGCGTCGAAGGCGTCGCGTATCGCCACATAGGCATCGGTGTGGGAATGATGCTCGTGGGCTTCACGGCTCACCACCAGCTCCTTGCCTGGGACGGTGAGATCGATGCGGACATGATAGAGATTGCCGTTCTGACGATGGCGTTGCTGTGCCTCCACCATCACCCGGCAGCTCATGATTTGATCGCAGACCTGGTCCAACTTGCCGGCCCGCTCTTCAACCGCCGCCTTCATCGCATCGGAGCCTTCCATATTGCGGAAGGTAATTTGTAACGGTAGCTTCATGAGCTGCCTCCCCTTTCTGCCTATAGTACGATTTTAATCATACTCCATTTACACGCCACCGTTGCAAGACCCGACCGCCCGGCATCGCCCTCCAAGCCTCGTGCCAATGTCGACGTCTACGCCCGGGGCGTTTGTCAGCCCTACTATAAGTCGCTACTCTATGGAAGGTAAGCTTCCGGAATTACCACGCAAGCACAGGAGTTCGCCAATGACCGATAAAGTATATAAGTTGCTGGAGATGGTGGGCACCTCCACCAAGAGTTCCGATGACGCCGTTCAAAACGCCATTGCACGCGCCGGGCAAACGGTGCGCAATCTCGACTGGTTTGAAGTGATAGAAAATCGCGGCAGCATCAAAGACGGCAAGATCGCCTGTTACCAAGTCACCCTGAAAATAGGATTTAGACTGGAATAACAGCGTCCGCCACCATCAGCCGAAGTGACAGACGTAATCCACTAATTCCGTCACTTCTATCTCGAAATGGGAATTTCCCGGGATGCGGAAGGTTTCGCCCGCCGCGTACTCATGCCATTCGGACTCGTCCGCGATGCGCACACGGCAACGGCCCTGAGTCACATCGACGCTCTCCGGGGCCTCGGTGTTGAAACGGTATACGCCCGGCAACATGATCCCCAGGGTCTTCATTTCTCCGTCCGCCATGATGACGGAACGGCTGCTTACCTGACCGCCGTGGTAAATATTGGCCCGTTTTTTCACTACCACGTTTTTAAATTCCATGACTGTGTCCCATGTTCCCGATCTTGCGGCAAATCCGCCGACGTACCATGCAAACTGTTTGATCTAATGCGTAATTGTGACTCCCAACGATGGGATGGAGCATACACATTTATCCCCCCACCGACCACACATAGCGTGTTTCGTCCCCACCGCCTCCAAATGCCTTTACCCCCTTGGGAAATCGGTGGAGAATGATTACACTTAGGCGCTGCCCCTAAGCGACTAATACACCTAGAATTTATAAGTGTTTGGCGGGTAAGGCACCAACAAGCTTTCCGGCATGGTGATTGAGGCGTTTCACAGGAGAAGTATACGATCATGAGTAATTATCAACAAAGAGACGTAAAGGACTTATACCGCCCCAAGGATGTGATCTTCGTGGTGATCGGCGTCATCTGCGCCATCATCGCCGGCGTATCGTTGGCCCGCTTCTTCACCGGCTGGGCGGGAATCTAACCCCGTATAACAAAGACCCCGGCAGCGGCCATACTCTGCCGGGGTCGTGTTTTTTCAGAACGGCACCGCGGTCCCGATCAAGGCCGCCCCAAGCCTCTACAAATAGCCTCGAATCCAGCCCAGCAACTGACCCCCCTGCATGGCGCCCGCCTGACGTGCGATTTCCCGACCGTTCTTGAAAATCACCAGCGTCGGAATGCTGCGGATGGCAAAGGCCCCGGCAAGCTCCTGCTCATCCTCGGTATTCACTTTGGCAAGGCGCGCATGGGGCTCCAACTGCAGCGCCGCCTGGGCAAACACTGGCGCCATCATACGGCAAGGCCCGCACCACGGTGCCCAGAAGTCCACCACTACCGGGATATCCGTGTTCTCCACATGCCTGCGGAAGTTATTGCGTGACAGTTCGAGAGGCCGACCCTCGAACAAAGGCCGTTTACAGCGCCCGCACGTAGCGGCCTGCCCCAGCCGGGCCACGGGCAGCCGGTTGATCACATCACAATGGGGACAAACGATTTGCAGTTGCTCGGCCATCTTTCGATCTCTTCACTCGCTTATCGCTAGAGATAGGGCCCAACACAAAAATTACAAGGTCGCGGCGCTGTGCAAGCCGGTCGCCGGTCAGGGGGATACAGTCAGCTGGGCGTCCAGCCGCCTGGGAAATTCTTGAGATCCTCGTCCTTCAGACGCCCACCGGCCGTCAACTCATC
>CAZOTG010000218.1:0-4405 GCA_964582585.1 uncultured Chromatiaceae bacterium
GTGTGACGCCGTTGGTGATGTTGCAGAACCGCTCGGGCCACAGGGTATGGAAATCCTCGAGTACATCTTGTTGCAATAATTGCGAATGCAGCTCCGCCACGCCGTTGATGGTGTGGCTGCCGACGCAGGCCAGGTGGGCCATGCGCACGTAGCGCTCGCCGCTTTCGTCGATCAGGGACAGGCGCGCGACCTTCTCCTCGTCGCCGAGAAAGCGCATGCGCACCTCGTCGAGGAACTGTGCGTTGATTTCGTAAATGATCTCCAGATGGCGCGGTAAGACCCGGCCGAAGATCGCCAAGGGCCAGCGTTCCAGGGCCTCGGGCATCAGGGTGTGATTGGTATAGGCGAAGGTGCGGCGGGTGATGGTCCACGCCGTCGCCCAGTCCAGGCCGTTTTCGTCCACCAGCAGGCGCATCAGTTCGGCGATGGCGATCGCCGGGTGGGTATCGTTGAGTTGTACGGCGAATTTTTCGTGAAATTTCGTCAACGGGATCTTCTGCACGCGGATGATGCGCAGCATGTCCTGCAACGAGCAGGAGACGAAGAAGAATTGCTGCTCGAGGCGCAATTCCTTGCCCTGTATCGGTTCGTCATTGGGATAGAGGACCTTGCTGAGATTCTCGGAGACGATTTTCTTGTTGACCGCGCCGTAATAGTCGCCGCGGTTGAATACGGAGAAGTCGAAGGATTCCGGGGCCTCTGCGCACCACAGGCGCAGGGTGTTGGCGGTATTGTTGCGATAGCCCAGGATCGGCGTGTCGTAGGGAATGCCGTTGACGGTCTTGCCGGGAAGCCAGCGGCTGCGCTTCCGACCGTGATCATCGGTGTAGCGCTCGGTATGGCCGCCGAACTTCACTTCCACGGCCCACTCCGGTCGGGCGATTTCCCAGGGATTGCCGAAGCGCAGCCATTTGTCGGTCTTTTCCACCTGCCAGCCGTCGACGATGGACTGGTCGAAGATGCCGAATTCATAACGGATGCCGTACCCCAGTGCGGGAATCTCCAAACTTGCCATGGAATCCAGATAACAGGCGGCGAGGCGGCCGAGGCCGCCGTTGCCCAGGCCGGGTTCTTCTTCGGTTTGCAGCAATTCGTCAAAGTCGAGGCCGAGCTCGCTGACCACGCTCTTGACGGTATCGGTGATGCCGAGATTGATGAGGTTGTTGCCGAGATGGGGCCCGACCAGAAACTCCGCGGATAGATAACAGACCGTGCGCGAGCCCTGATTGGTGTAGGCGGTCGCGGTGCTGATCCAACGTTGCAGCATGCAGTCGCGTACCGCGTAGGCAAGCGCCATGTAGTAATCATTGCGGGTGGCCAGCGCAGGAAATTTGCCCAATACGTAGAAGAGATTGTCGAGAAAGGCGCGCTTGAGGGCGGCCGGTGTCAATGCCGTGCGATGGTCTTCGCGCCGTTCTTCAGAGATCGCGAGTAGCTGAGCGTCCACGTTTATAGGCCTTACTGGGTAATTTTCATGAAGAGACGTGCAATATCTGTGCAAGGTTCGGTGGGATGTGAGGCGCGCCTGCCGGGATGCATTAACTCTCAAAATATCAGTAAATTAATCCCTGTTTATAGGAGCGAGATCCATAGGATTGTAAGGATCGAATGAAAATCCTGCACCGCTATCTCACATTTATTCGGGGCTCGCACTGATTCGATGCGGCAGGGGGCCGCCGGATCAGGGTGGCGTCCCGTTCCATTCCTTTGGGACCGCCGAGACAAGACCTTCGAGGATGCCGATGATTACCGGGTGGTGTTACAAAACGCGGCTTGGCCGGTATGATGCGGGCAGGGTCTCCGGCCCTTCCCGCCTATAATTAAGAAGGAGAACCGAGAATGGCTAAATTGGCGATAGTGCAAAAAGCGCCCGTGTTCCTCGATAAGGACAAGACCATTGCGCGCGCCGTCGGCCTGGTGAAAGAGGCGGCTGGGTCGGGGGCCGGGTTGGTCATCTTTTCCGAGGCGTTCATCCCCGGTTATCCGGCCTGGATATGGCGTTTGCGCCCCGGCGGTGACTGGGGGATCTCGGAGCAGGCGCATGCCCGCTTGCTGCAAAACGCCGTCGCTATAGAGGGCAATGATTTGGCGCCGCTCTATGAGGCCGCACGGCGGCATAAAGTCACCCTCGTCTGCGGCATGAACGAACGGGACGACAAGCTGAGCCGGGCGACGCTCTATAATACGGTGGTAGTCATCGGCCCCGACGGGACCCTGTTGAACCGCCATCGCAAGCTGATGCCGACCAATCCGGAGAGGATGGTATGGGGCTTCGGCGATGCGTCCGGCTTGAGGGCGGTGGACACGCCGATGGGGCGGATCGGCACCCTGATCTGTTGGGAGAATTATATGCCACTGGCGCGATACGCTCTCTATGCGCAAGGCGTGGAGATTTATATCGCGCCGACCTACGACAGTGGCGATGCCTGGATAGGCAGCTTGCAGCATATCGCCCGCGAAGGCCGCTGTTGGGTGGTGGGCAGCGGCAGCCTGATCCGGGGCAGTGATATCCCCGCGGATTTTCCCGACCGGGAACGGTTGTACCCCGACCAGGATGAATGGGTGAATGGCGGGGATTCCGTGGTGATCGCTCCCGGAGGCGACATCGTCGCCGGCCCCCTGCGCCAGGAGGAAGGTATTCTCTATTGTGAGGTCGATACCGCGCGGGCCGCCGAGGCGAAACGGGCACTGGACGTGGTGGGCCACTATTCGCGGCCCGACATCTTTCAGCTGCACGTCGATACCCGGCCGCAATCGCCGGTGGAGATCGACTAACGGATCGGGCACAGCTTCATGGACGTGGACTTCTGGAATCAGCGTTACGGCGGCGAGGCCTATGCCTATGGCGTCGAGCCCAACGACTTTCTGGTAGAGCAGACCCATCGCATCCCGGCCGGCCGGGTGTTGTGCCTGGCGGAGGGCGAGGGGAGGAACGCGGTCTACCTGGCCAAGTGCGGTTACGAGGTCACCGCCGTGGATATGTCCGCGGCGGGTCTCGACAAGGCGCGACGGCTGGCGGCGGCGTCGGGCGTCGCTATCACCACGCAACTGGCCGATCTCGCCTCCTATGAGATCGAGCCGCAGGCCTGGCAGGGGATCGTGTCGATCTTTGCCCATGTCCCGCCGCCGTTGCGGCAGCGCCTGTATGGCTCGGTCGTTCACGGTCTGCGGCCGGGCGGCGTCGTCATCGTCGAGGCTTACAACCCGCGGCAATTGCACTATCAAACCGGTGGGCCTCGGCAATTGGAGTTGCTGGTCTCCCTGAACGCGCTGCGCGAGGAGTTGCACGGCCTTACGGAAGTGGTCGGCCGCGAAGTGGATCGGCCGGTCGTCGAAGGCGAGTTTCATACCGGGCTGGGGGCGGTGGTGCAGTATCTGGCGCGCAAGGACGGTTAAGGAGCAGCAATGGCGAAATCAACCATTCCCTATTGGAATCCGTTGAGCCCGGAACAGCGCGGTCGCTGGCAGCCCATTGAAGGGCTGGAGGGTATGGCGGAGGAACTGACGCTGAGCATGGACGAGGCGACGGGCGAATATACCCGCCTGACCCGCTTCCTGCCCGGCGCGGACACCACGTCGTTCGGCGGCAAGCGTCACGACTATCCCGAAGAGGTCTTCATCGTCAGTGGCCGGCTCTATGACCAGGCCTTTGACCTGTGGCTGGAGGCGGGCCACTATGCCAGCCGGCCGCCCGGCGAGTTACACGGGCCTTTCAAGACGGATATCGGCTGCCTGGTTCTTGAGTTGTCGTTTCCGAATAAGGTAGATGAGTAGCCTTCCTCGTTGTTTTCCTGCTTGTGGGCGTTATGCATCATAGAGAGAAATAATGAAGGGGAATAGTTGTCGAAATGGCGTCGCCGCCGGAATGTTATTGCTGTGCGCCTTCTCTACCATAGCAACTGCGGAGGAGGTGCGCTCGTCCACGTGGGCTTGCTGCATCCCAACGGTGTCGACGTGGCGGGGTACAGCACAGAGAAAAGAATCGGCGATAAGGTCTACCGGTTTTATAATTTCGGTTTTCCTTCGCTGGCCGCTGTCGGCCTGAGTTACTATGGAGACTATCAAGGTAACGGCCTGACTGGCACGGTCGGCGTAGGCATCGGTTCGGTAATATACGGTTCGTTGGCCTATCAATGGCGGCTCGAAGAAATAGATTACCTGAAACTGGGGGCGGGACTCACGGCGGGTGTTGCCTACAGCGGCGTTTATCCGGTGCTGGCCTATGAGCATCGCTTTTGAGCGTGTGGATGGTTCAAATGTCGGTTATTGAGTAGCCTAGTCAATCGTGCGTATTGCCTATGTCGGTGTGTTCGTTTTACTAATTTTGAATCGTCTGCGGCGATGTTGATTTGAATCGCGGTCTCGTCCGCGAACACGAAATCCTTTTCTTTGCTTGTCCAAAGAA
>CAZOTG010000219.1:0-4396 GCA_964582585.1 uncultured Chromatiaceae bacterium
GCGTGCGCATCCGCTCGCAGATGGACAAGCTCGGCATCAAGGCGGTGTTCGACGCCACTTCCGGTATCGTGTCCGACGCCTATATCCAGGGCCTCGGCCCGCTCGCCGAAGGCACTTTGGCCTTCCGCGAGGGCGCGCCGACCGACAAGCTGCCGGGCGGCAAGTTCTTCATGGAGAAATACAACGCGCAGAAATATGACAATCCGCCGGAGGCCTACGGCGCCTTCGCCTTCGCCGCGATGAGCATGATCCTCGACTCGATCGAGAAGGTGGGGCCCGACCGCAATAAGGTCATCGCCGATCTGGCCAACGTCAAGAACCGCCCGTCGATCGTCGGCAATATTACATTTGACGACCACGGACAAAACACCGTCGCCGTGATCACGAAATACGTCGTCCAGGACGGCAAGTTCACGGAATGGGATGAGAGCGAATACGCCTCCGGCAAGCGCAAGCTGCCGGGCCAGAAGTAATTCCGGGCGGGGCCGCGTGACGCGCGGCCCCGCTTCGCCCGTATCAAGACCAAGGACATGGATCTCGGACTGTTCGCGCAATACGTCATGAACGGGCTGATGCTCGGCATGATGTATGCCCTGGTGGCGGTCGGCTTCACGCTGTTTTTCGGTGTGCTCGACGTCATCAAGTTCTCGCACGGCGACGTGCTGACCGTCGGTGCCTTCACCGCGCTTGCGACATTCGCGGGCCTGAACGTCCTCGGGCTCAAATCGCAATGGTTCGATCTCGCCATCATGCTGGTGCTGGCGACGCTCGCCATGGCGCTGCTCGGCATGCTGATCGCGCGTTATCTGGTCATGCCGCTGCGCTCGGCGCCGCCGCTCAATACGTTACTGATCACGCTGATGCTCGGCACGGTGCTGCGCGAAAGCGTGCGACTGTTTTATCCGCAGGGCGCCAATCCGAAGCCGTTTCCGGCACTGCTGCCGCGCAGCTCTATCGATCTCGGAGAATTTAACCTGCGTCTCGACAATGTGCTGATGCTGGCGGCCGGGGTCGCGGTGATCGTCGGGCTGCAATATCTGCTCAACCGCACCAAGCTTGGGCTGGCGATCCGAGCGGTCGCGCAGGACGAAGAAACCGCGCGCACCATGGGCATCAACTTCACCGCCATCGTCCTTGTCACCTTCGCCATCGGGTCCGGGCTTGCCGCCTTCGCCGGCGTGATGGATGGCCTTTATTACAACGAGGTCAATTTCGGCATCGGGCTTTATCTGGGCGTCGTCGGCTTTTCCGCCGCCATTATTGGTGGGCTCGGCAGCATCTATGGCGCCATTCTCGGCGGCTTCCTGTTTGCCGGCCTACAGACCGTCGGCACCGTGATGTTGCCCTTCGCCAGCGCCTACAAGGACGTCTTCGCCTTCGCCGTCGTCATCGCCATCATGGCCTGGCGGCCAACCGGCCTGATCCGCGAAAAAATCAGCGAGCGGGTGTGAGGCGATGGCAACGGAGGAAAAAGCGCGCGCAAGCTTATGGCCGGGGCTGCTCGCGCTTGCGGTGGCGACCGCCTATCTGATCGCGCTGCTGGCGGTGGAGAAGCAGGCGCTGATCATCGCGCTGCTCGCATTCGGCATTGTCGCTGTCCTCGCCGGCGCCTGGCTCGGTATGTTCGGCAGCATCAGCCGGTCTTTTGCAGACCATGAGGATGCGCTCGGATTATTCACCATTGTCGCGCTGCTCGCGGTCGCCGCGGTCTTCCACGAGGACCATTTCGTGCTGCTGCTGGTCATCACCGCGCTGCTCTATTCGGTGGCGACGCTGGGACTGAACATCCAGTTCGGCTATGCTGGCGTGCTGAATTTTGCCGGCGCCTCGTTTTTCGGCATTGGCGCCTACACCTCGGCCGTGCTCAACGGCTATACCGCCGTGCCGCATCTTATTGTGCTGTTGATCGGCGGGCTCGTGGCGGCGCTGATCGGCTCGCTGCTGCTGCTGCCGGTTCTGCGAACGCGCGGCCACTATGCCGCGGTGGTGACGATCGCCTTCGCGCTGCTATTCAAGACCTTCCTCGAGGTCAACGACGTGCTGGGCGGCCCGCAGGGTATGCAAGTCAAGGGCATGAAGATTCTTGGCTGGTCGTTTAACGACAATATCGAAGTCGGCGGTGTCCAGCTGTCGTTCTACATGAACTATTTCGTCGTCAGCTCGCTGCTGCTGGTGGGCGCCTTTATCGTGGTGCGCCGGCTAGAACGCTCTTGGATCGGTCTCAATCTCGATGCGCTGCGACTAGACGAAACGGCGGCGAGCTGCTTCGGACTCGACATCGCGCGCTGGAAGATCACGGCGTTTCTGATCGGAAATTTCCTCATCGGGTTGGCTGGCGCGCTATTCGGTATGGTCGGTAGCTTCGTTGCGCCCAACAATTATACTTTCGCCGATTCGCTCATTTTGGTGTCGATCATTCTGCTCGGCGGCATCGGCAATCCCTGGGGCTTGATCGTCGCCACGTTCATCGTGGTGGTGGTGCCCGAAAAGCTACAAACCATTCAGGAATATCGCTTCCTGCTCTATGCCTTGATGGTTATCGCCGTGCTGCTGTTCCGCCCCGAGGGACTGCTGCCGCGCCCAGTGCGCCGCTACTTTCCCGGATGGCGGCGATGAGTAATCTCATCGAAGCGCGCGGCTTATCCAAGCAGTTTGGCGGCGTGCGCGCGCTCGACGGGCTCGATCTCGCCGTTGCGCCGAACGAAATCCTCGGCCTGATCGGGCCGAACGGCTCCGGCAAAACCACTTTTTTCAATGTGGTCACCGGCATCTACAGCGCGGACGGAGGCCAAGTGTCATTCGACGGCGCGAACATCACGCAGGCGAGCGCGCGCACAATCTATCAGGCCGGCATCTCTCGCACGTTCCAGCGCTCGCGTCTTTCGCTGCCACTGTCAATCTTTGACAACGTTATGATCGGCAACCACAAACATCTCAATCAGGGCCTGATTTTCAATCTGTTCAGGCGTGGGGGCTTCAAGCGAGAGTTCGAGGCGAACTATCGCTCGGCCCGCGCGCTTGTCGAGGTGTTCGAGCCCGCGCTGGCGGACCGCATGTTCGAGCCGGCCGAGGGCCTACCGATGATCGACCGCCGACGCATCGAGATTTGCCGCGCTTTGATTAGCGGGCCGAAACTACTGCTGCTTGACGAGCCCTCGGCCGGAATGACGCACGAGGAAACAACCGAGCTTATGGACGACATTCTTTTGGTGCGCGAGCGCAACAGGGAGCTCACCATCATCATCGTCGAGCACGAGATGGGCGTGATTGAGCGAATTACCGACCGCTGCGTCGTACTCAATTTTGGGCGCAAGATTGCGGATGGCCCGTACCACGCCGTCGCCGCAGACCGGCAGGTGCAGGAAGCCTATCTCGGAATCGAATGATGGCGGCCATGCTCGAAATCGAGAACGTCACCACGGCCTATGATAAGGCCGACGTGCTGCAAGGCGTATCGCTCGCGGTCGAGGCAGGCTGCATCACGTGTCTGCTCGGCTCGAACGGCTCAGGCAAGACCACGCTGGTGCGATCGATCCTGGGGCTGACGCCGGCGCGTGGAGGCCGCATCGTCTTCAACGGCACCGACATAACACGACTGCCCACCCACCAGATCGTAGCCGCCGGCATCGCCTGCATTCCCGAGGGGCGCAAGATCTTTCCCAAGCTAACCGTCGAGGAGAATTTGCGCGTCGGCGCCTATCAGGAAACGTCCGACACCGTTACGCAGGGCCGTGTGGCAGAAATCCTGCGCATTTTCCCCCGTCTCGACGAACGCCGTACGCAGCTCGCTGGCACCATGTCGGGCGGCGAGCAGGCCATGGTTTCGATCGGCCGTGGGCTGATGTGCGCGCCTAAGCTGCTTCTAATCGACGAGCCATCGCTCGGCCTCTCGCCATTGCTGGTGAAGGAGAATTTCAACATTATTCACCAGATCAACGAGCGCGGCATCACGGTGTTCCTGGTCGAACAGAACGTCCACCAGACGCTTGCCATCTCGCAGCGCGGCTACGTGCTCTCGAAAGGACGCGTGGTGGCGGCGGGCACGCCCGGCGAGCTCCGCGACCGTGCGGAAGTACGCGAGGCCTATTTTGGAGCGGACACAAAACGTTTCTAGTTACCTCCGATAATTGTCATTATCGGAGCCTTTGCCTGTGCCGTCTGTGACGTCCAACTAGCTGCAAAAATGTCGGGTTCAAAGGTTGTACTAGCCCTTGAAGGCCGTTTCGATACCGCTGCGAAGCTTCACCATCGTGAGGCAGAGAAGACTTCTGTCAACTCGCACCAGTATTGAACATTGTCCGCTATGCCCCCAATAGTAGACATTCGGCGGAAGGGCTTTGATGTCCGCTAAGTGCCAATCGCGACCATCAGCGGAATGCTAGGCGCTCATTCGACG
>CAZOTG010000220.1:0-4381 GCA_964582585.1 uncultured Chromatiaceae bacterium
GGAAGAGCGGGGGGCAGTCTGTCGCCGCCTATGGCGCCGCCGCCAAAGGCAACACATTGCTCAACTACGCGGGCGTGACTCCAGATCTGTTGCCGTTCGTGTGCGACGCCGCCGCCGCCAAACAGGGCAAGTTCATGCCGGGCAGCCATATCCCTATCTTGCCGCCGGAGGTGTTGGCGGAACAACGACCGGACTTTGTGTTGATTTTGCCGTGGAACATTGCTGCTGAGATCAAGCAGAAATATCGCGGGTTGACGGAGCTGGGGACAAAATTCGTCACGGCGGTGCCGAGGCTGGAAACGGTATGAAGACGTGGATCTATTACACGAAGCCGTCGATTACGGCGCTTGAGGTTCGCTATGCCACGGACGCGGCGGCGAACGGTTGGGGCGAACATTGCTACGACTACATTGATCGTTTTGAAACGGCATTCAAAGCGCATCTCGGCGTCAAATATGCGATCGCAACGTCGAGCTGCACGGGTGCCCTTCACATGGGCTTGGCGGCACTCGGAATCGGCCGCGGCGACGAAGTCATCATGGCGGATACCAACTGGATCGCGACGGCGTCGCCGATCGTTCATTTGGGAGCGAAACCGGTATTCGTCGATATCCTTGCGGACTCCTGGTGCTTGGATCCCGACCAGGTTCAGCGGGCAATTACCTCCCGCACGAAAGCAATCATTGCCGTTCATTTGTATGGCAACCTTTGCGACATGGACTGGCTGCTTGCCATTGGCGCCAGGAATGGAATTCCGGTGATCGAGGACGCTGCCGAGGCCATTGGATCCGTGTATGGCAGTAAGCGTGCCGGGTCACTCGGCAAGTTTGGAACCTTCTCGTTTCATGGCACCAAGACGGTCACCACTGGTGAAGGCGGGATGTTCGTGGCGAACGACCCCGATCTGTACGAACAGGTGCTTACGCTAAGCAATCACGGGCGCGCGCGAGGCCAGACGAGACAATTTTGGCCTGAAAAGATTGGCTTCAAATACAAGATGTCGAACGTGCAGGCGGCGATCGGCTGTGCGCAAATGGAGCGCATCAACGAGCTTATTTCTCGTAAGCGGGAGATCATGGCGTATTATCGCGACCGCCTAGCTGCGGTTCCGGGCGTTTCGATGAATCCGGAACCGGAAGGCGTCACCAATGGGGCCTGGATGCCGACGGTTGTGTTCGGGCGCGATACCGGCGTGACCCGTGGTTCGCTGTTGAAGTCGTTCGGCGATGAGAGGATCGATGCGCGGGTCTTTTTCTACCCGCTATCATCTCTGCCGATGTTCGAAAAGTCGAAGGTGAACCCTGTTGCTTGGGACCTACCAAATCGGGCAATCAATTTGCCATCGTATCATGATTTGACAAGCAATGAGCTCGACAGAGTCGTCAGCGTAATTCAGAGGGAACACGAACGGTCTCCGGTCAAGGCTTTGGGGTGATCGAAATCGACGCCGTCGTCGCCCCACGGCGTTAAGTCAATTAGGTGGTGTTGAGTAGGGGATTTGTATGTAGGAGCGGAGCAAACGGTGACTGACATCGACGATCGTGCTGAATTCGAGCGGAACAAGCGTGAGAAAAGCGTTGCCCTTGGGCGCGATCAAGAGCTCGTAAATCTCGGCATTTCCGCGATGCGAGCCTCTGACAAATACGATTATTCCTATTTATGGAGCTGGATGGGCGTTCCAATCATTCAACTCCCCGCCGATGTAATCGCGACGCAAGAAATAATTTGGGAAACTAAGCCGGACGTTATTATCGAAACCGGTGTGGCGCGCGGCGGTTCGATCGTTTTCATGGCGTCGATGCTCGAACTGATCGGGAAGGGCAGGGTGATCGGCGTCGACATCGATATTCGCGCACATAATCGAGACTCAATCGAGCGCCACCCGATGGTGAGGCGCATCACCCTTATTGAGGGAAGCTCTGTCGACCCGATGGTAGTGAAGCGCGTGCGCGACGCAATCCCCCAAAACAGCACGGTCATGGTCGTTCTCGATTCTGATCATAGCCACGACCACGTTCTTACGGAGTTGCGGAATTACGGGCCTCTGGTGACGCGGGGTTGTTATCTGATTGTGTCCGATTCGTCGCTTGGGTATCTTCGCGTCGATCAAACGCCTCGAAATCGTTCCAAGGTTTATCTGAAGGGCGATGAGCCGCTAAACGCGTTGAGTTCCTATCTCAAGGAGACGGCCCGTTTCGTCGTCGACCCTGTCGTTAACGGGAAGTTGTTCATTTCAAGTTCGTTAGGAGGGTATCTGCGCTGCCGCAGCGACTGATGGCAGCGCCAAAGGTTGCGTGAATGTCGAACGAAAATGAGCTGTTCGAGCTATTGGCCCTGAAGGAATGCAACCATGCATAAGGTAAGCGAGGCGCTTCGCGATCATTACGCACAGGCGGTTCGCACGCACGGCGCAACTGCGGAAGGGGTCGATTGGGGAAAAGATCAGGACCATGCTGCTTGCCGCTACCAAAAAATGTTGGCGGTTATTCCGCCGAACGAAAAGCAGCGGGTTTCTTTGCTCGATGTCGGATGCGGTTATGGCGCGTTGTTGCAGTACGCGAAGGAAAATAACGTTGCTCTTACCTATACTGGAGTCGATGTCGTCGATGACATGATTTCTGAGGCGCGAGCTAAGCACAAAGACGCAAGCTTCTTGACCGCCGACATTCTTGATCTGGATGTGAAGGAGCGCTTTGATTATGTTGTGTGCAATGGGATTTTGACGCAAAAGCTGGACGCTTCCAACCTGGAGATGGATGATTTCGCAAACCGTCTCATTCGTCGCATGTACGCCTTGTGCGAACGAGGCGTGGCCATCAATGTAATGACGACCAAGGTCAATTATTTTTCCAATAACCTCTACTATCGAAATCCAGCAGAGTTGTTTGCGTGGTGTATGAGCGATCTTACGCGTCACATCAGGCTCGATCACGCCTATCCGTTGTACGAATACACGCTTTATTTATATCGGCAAGCTGTGGATCCACGGGAACCATCAGGCATGCAGGAGGCGTAGATGAAGGACTTGATCATTTATGGAACCGGCCTCATCGGAGAAGTCGCGGAATTCTTTTTCAGGACAGATAGCGATTACCGTGTCGCCGCATTCTCGAACGCCGGTGAATTCATACGTGACGATAGCTTTTGCGGTAAGCCGGTGGTTCCGTTTGAGGAACTGAAGACGAGCCATCCGCCTCCGGATTATGAAATATTTGTCGCGCTTGGGTATGCGAAAACGAACAAGGTTCGGCAAGCGCGTTATCTGGAGGCCAAAGAGAAAGGCTACATCTGCGCAAAGTACATCAGTTCGCGTGCCACCTATTTCAATACGGCCGTCGGCGAAAATTGTTTCGTTCTGGAAAACAACGTGGTTCAGCCGTTCGTCACAATTGGCAATAATGTAACGCTCTGGTCCGGCAATCATATCGGTCATCATTCGATCATCCGGGACCATTGCTTTATCAGCTCGCATGTCGTTATTTCCGGCGGTTGTGACATCGGCGAGAACTGCTTTTTGGGCGTCAATTCGACTCTTCGCGATAATATAAACCTTGGCTTCTTCGTTGTAGTGGGGCCGGGAGCCGTGGTGATGAAAGATTGCGAAGAGCGTACCGTTGTTCAGCCTGCGGACTCGACATACAGAGTCATAAAGAGGGATGTGCTCTAAGGGCGGGCGCGTGATGGTGATCAAATGGCAAAAGATGGGAAGAATATTTGCGCCTTCGGGGGAGGGCTTCTTCAAGACTCACGCGACGCGGCCTATACCATTTGCGATCGATGACAAGGTGTTGAGGATATTTTTCTCTTCACGGGATCACGACGATAGAATGTTGCCTACTTATATTGATGTCGAACTTCAAAACCCGAGTCATATTATTGGCGTTAGCGAACAGCCCCTCTTGCAGCTCGGGGAGCCTGGAACCTTTGATGATTCGGGTATGACGCTCGCCTGCGTCGTTGCGGACGGTGCCGATTGTTACTTGTACTATACGGGGTGGAAGCGGAGGCGCGTCGTCAGTTTCGAGCTGTCAATTGGCGCAATACATTGGAATCGTGCCACCGATACCTACCGGCGTGTATTCCAGGGCCCAATTATCGGACAAGACAAGGACCACCCCTTTTTAGTTGCTGGGCCCTATGTGATGCATGACGGCGCGCGCTATAGAATGTGGTATTGCTCCGGAACGGGATGGAGATTTCCGAAAGGCAATCCAGAGCCGTTGTACACGGTGTTCTATGCCGAATCGTTAGACGGGATCAATTGGGTGCCTTACGGAAAGCCGGTGATCGAATACGCCTACGACGGCGAGGTTTTATCGGCGCCGTGGGTGGTGCGGGCGCGTCGCAAGTACCGCATGTGGTATTCGACGCGCGGCTACAA
>CAZOTG010000221.1:0-2153 GCA_964582585.1 uncultured Chromatiaceae bacterium
ATGTCCTGATGTCAATGTGCCTCGCACTCTGCGCCGAATGTTGTTCATTGTGACGGCATCGGGTGCCATTGCCAGTTCTTTCCAGTCTTCGTCAGTGAAGTCGCCTTCCCTGGCGGCTGCAATGATGCCCTGCAATCCCTGCACAGGCTTACCTGCAAGCTCTGGATGATCCTTCAGTATATACTTGTAGATGTCCTTGTACTTATTGAACTTGGCTGTTGATACACCCAGTCTGGACAACACATAGTCTTCAATCGTATCATCTGTGCTGAAGTGCTTCCACTCCTGATCCAGCCGATAGAACAGCCGCATTAGCTGCAGCCCACGCATGTGCCCAGTTGCAAGCAGGTCCTCTGCATACCCCAATGCAATCTCTGGGTTGAGTGCCACAAGACTGCGTGTGATTTGTTCTTCTACTTCATCGTAAGCAGCAGCCAACACATTAGGCTCGACTCGCTGTACTTGGTCTAATCCACTCATTCAAAATCTTCCCATGTAGGTATTAGGGCTTCAAATTCTTCTAGGGTATAGATGGCATCTCGTACTCTAACTCTGTCTTCTTCAGCAAGAATATTCTCACTAAGATACCCACCTGCTGTCAATGAATACCAAAATCCATCGTTATCAATGGTAAACGCTAATTCTTCTAGATTTTCTTTGCTTAAATCATTGCGCAATTTCATCTTATTGCCTCCGCAAACTTCTCTATTCCAAAACGTACTTCGCCCAGCTTTTCATGAAGGGCAATCGCTGGATTGAACAGGGCATATGCCATAACACCTGCTGGCAACATGTCTGTCATCTTATCCACCCGAAGCCCACTTACATCACTCACATTCTCACCTGTAAAGTAAGACACACAATCAGCCCCCATCAGGAGCACAGCCTTCCTGCCCTGCATTTCATCCATGAGTTCATCCAGTGCGGGCTTGCACTCGTTGGTCTTACCATGCAGCCACATGTTGGTAATGCGGCATTTGTTAGGGTTGATGTGTACTCTGCGCAGTTCTGTCCTCAGAACATCACCTGCTTGTCCTACCCATGGCTTGCCCTGCTTGATCTCTTCATAGCTGGGCGCATCACCAACCACCAGTATTTCAGCATCTTCTGGGCCAGATGGAAGGACCAGCCTGCGCCCACAGTTCTCACACTGGTTCATTCTTCACTCGCCTCCTTCCAGTTAGACCCTTCATAGACCTCGGCTTCCAATCTCATTCCAGGTGCCAACTTTGCACTGGCATCATCCCATGCTTTGCCCAGCATCTTGGCATAGACATCACTGTGCTCCACTGGGACATCCTGCACGATTTCATCATGGACAATCAGCACTGCCCTGAAAGGCAGACTGGCTTGCTTACAAGCCTTGTGCAGATTGACCAAAGCCAACTTGGTGTGGTCGGCTGCTGATCCCTGAATGGGACCATTGACAGCCTGCCGCTCCCAGCCATTAGAGTAGGGGTTGACCCACACAGGGCGACCAGTAACAGTCTTTAAGTGGAAGTCCCGCTTGGCTTCTTTGGTCTTGTCATTGCGCCATGCTGTAAGCTGTCGATAGCGCCGCTCTCTGGCCCTGATACCAGCACGTGCCTTCTCAACTGAGATACCTACACGTGCAGCCAGCCCATATTCACTCATGGAATAGTTCAAGCCCAGGTTGATGTCCTTGCCCTTGCGACGATCCTTCAGGTTGAACAGGTCTGCTGTCACTTGGTGCAGGTCAACCTTATCCATTAGTTCTTTGGTCAGAACAATGTCCCCACTCAAATAAGCAGAGAACCATGGCTCCTGCTGTGACACGTCCGCCTTCTGCATGACATGTCCATCCGATGCAATGAAGAATGTCCTGAAAATCGGCATCTTACGTGCTGGAATGTTCTGCAGGTTTGGTTCTGCTGATGCCATACGTCCAGTCAGCGCCCCAGTAACCCGATAATCTGTGTAAACATAATCGCCTTCTTCTACATGCTGCTCAATCCAGCTTTCACCATAAGTTTCAACAGCCTTTCGAAGTTCTCTGATTTCAATGATATTTCGTATCAGTTTGGCGGCTTCATGATCCTGCGGCAGCTTGGTAAGCAATGGTTCCAATGTCTCTTTGGCATTGGTATTCTTGATGCGCTTGCCAAGCGCAGTTTCAATGGCATCCTTTACAA
>CAZOTG010000221.1:2163-4369 GCA_964582585.1 uncultured Chromatiaceae bacterium
GAAACTGCCGTGTCCGTGCGGACAGGCCAGGTGTTCGCTGAACAGAATGTCGCGCGGTGGATCGGTGCTGAGGTCGTTGACGATCATGACGCCGTCGCCCAGTTCAAGCGCAGTTTCAATGGCATCCTTTACAATCTTGTGGCTATAAACATTGAAGCCCAGCTTTTCTTCTTCCCTTGTGGCTTCTTCTGCAAGCTTCTCTGTCTGCTTTGCCCACGCAACCACATCCACTTTGACTGGCTGCATGTCAAGAATAGCCCACATTGCAGGCTCATCAATATCCACATACCAGGGCATGATACCATCGAATAGTTTGTAGCTGGTATCGATCTGTGCCTTGGCAATTTGTGCTGTAACCACAGCATCCTTCAAGGCATATGCTTTCATTTCAGGTGTCATGACTGTGCCATCAATGAACTTGTCCCTTGGTTCTTTGTTCATCAGCATGGACAAATAGCGTCGGGCGAGATTGGCCAAGTCAAACCTTGAGTACCATCCACCGAACATATCCTGTTCCATCAGCATGGTGTCATGAACATAACGCTGTGGCAAGTCCGGTATGAACCGTCGCATCAAGCGCAAGTCAAACAAAGCATTCTGCATCACCCAGGTGCCAGCCTGAATGTCTTCAAGAACATGTGGAATGTCATTGACGTTATAGATTTGGTCGCTGTCGCCATTCTCAAACCCAATGGACAAACATGCAAACTCTCCATCGGCTCGATGTGGCTTCTGCATTCCAAACATTTCGAAGTCTAGTGCCACAAGTTCGTTTGGATTAGCTTTACGCATCAATCTTAATCCTATGCTTGCCCATACTTCCCAAGAATGGACCACCTGGGTATTCTGCTAATGCGCCACTATCCTCATGATAAGCCACAAATCCAGAACCATTACAATCATGACATTCTCTTGGGTAATCTCCACCCCACTCCAAGCCAGCACAACATCCACAATCTATATACCACCAACCAGGATGATCGGGATAAGGCTCTGGTTTGACCCTTACGATTGTCTTCTTTTCTGAATCCCAATAAGCCATTTTACTCTCCTAAAGGGAGGGAACCAGCAGGGGCATGTGGTTCCCTCCCACACCGTGTTTAGATAGAACCCACTGGTGCCTGCAATGTAGCCAGCAGGCTTTCCTTGGTCATACCATACGGACCAGGGATCAAGCTTTCTTCCTGTACCCAACCATCCTTCACCGTCACCTGTGCAAGCCGATGGCGGCTCTTGATAATGTCCTCAAGCTCGACAAGAACATTGGGCATTTCTTCCTCAACGCCATCAACTTCCACTGTGACCAGATTGCCATAGTGAAGCTGATCGTTCTGCAGGTCAAACCCGAACACATTGAGGAAGCGCATCACATGCTCGTGATACTTCTTACGTGAACTTCCTACAATGGTAAACTCTTCCAGATTTTCATCCCACTCGAACTCATAGGTAAAGGTGTCAAGCAATTGCATACCCTGTACCTCGCCAGGGTTTAGAATCTCGTAGAGCGCAAATGCTTTGAGCCGAGCAGGTAGCCACGGCTTGCCTTCATAGTCCTTCTTATCTTCCCAACGAATGGTTGGAAACTCCCCTGGTTCAGCACCAAAGCCCGCAAATTCAACAAAGAACGTGCCGTTGCGGGGCCGTGGTGTGTACACAAAGTCGTCTGCATCCGGTGTTAGGCTGATCGAAAGGTCCTTGGCACTCTGTAGGGGCCAGTTTTTGACTCGTACATTCTCTACGCCCTGTGAAAATTCTAAGATTTTGTCTGTCACTTTCCCATCACGGTCGGTGACGTTGACTCTTACGCGTGTGTTATCGAGTACTTCAATATACCCTGTCCCTCTTGGACCACCGCCCGAGGGACTGTCAATGACCTTCATGCTTCCTCCTAAAGTTAGTTAGTTGCCCCTGCCTAGTTTACAATACTTGTTTGTTCATCCACTTCCAAATATCGCTCCCATACACAGCTTCCATAGCTGCTTCATAGATGTAATGGTCTATGTCATCATCATCGTATGCATACGGGTCTTCAGCTACTTCCTCTACATGGCCTATACACAAATTTCTTAGACTTTCCCATTCTGGTGTAGGTAATGGTGTAGGCAATGGTGTTGGAATTGGTTCTTCCCTACGTGCAATTTCTGCTTCTAGTTCATCAATTGAATACTCACCCAAGCTCATGACATTCTCCTTATGATAACGCTAG
>CAZOTG010000222.1:0-1943 GCA_964582585.1 uncultured Chromatiaceae bacterium
GGAGGGGCATGATCGATTCCGCGAACACCGCCATCGATCGGGCCGTGGCGTTGGACTCGACGTTCGTGCTGGCCATCGTGGAGGCCGTCAGGATCAAGTCGTGGGGCTTCGGCCTTCGTGGTCAACCCTACTTGGGCTTCTTCCGGCTGTTGGCTCGCGCCGAACCCTTCGAGGCCAAGCTGGACGAGCGCAGTCGGCTGCGTCTCGAGGCGACCCAGGCCTCGCTGAAGACGAACGGCCCTGCCGCCCTCGCCGCCACGACGCGCATCCTCCAGCTCGATCCCTTGGACTACGGCGCGAACTCACGCCTCGAATACTATCGCCGCGCCTACGGGTGGCAGCTCACTCCCCCGGCTTTCGGCAGCAGGGAGTTGGCGGAACGGGTGGTCCAGTTGGACTCGACGCAGCTTCCGGCCCTAACGGTTCGAGAATGGTGGGCCGTCTCGCTCCTCGACACGGCGGACGAGCGGGTACAGCTTAGGCGCATCCAGCGTGTGGACACGACGAGCGTGCTGGCCCGGACCCGTATCCGCGGCTTGCGCGCGCTGCTCGCCAGCGATGAGGCCTTCGACGCCATGCTGCCCGACCTCGTCGACGTCCCCTTCGAGGACTTCGTCGATCTCATCCGCCACCTGCGGGCAGGGAACCAGAAGCGCTACCGCCTCTTCCTCGAGGCCGTCACCAACACCCCGGAGGCGCCCAACCGTCCGGCCGCGCTCGGCGAGCTCGTGCGCCTGGACGTGTCGCAGGGGCGGGCCGCGGCGGTCGATTCGATGCTGGAAGCCGGCGTCTACCCACCGAGTGAGCATGTCACTCGCGCGACCGTCGAGTTGCTGGTCGTGGCGGCGGGTCTGACAGGGGTAGCCGAAGCGCCGTCCGTGGACCGGGCCGCGTCATCGCTAGCTCACTACATCCAGCCTGACTCCGTGCTCGACTATTTCGAGACTCGCCCCGTTTGGTGGACGTGCTGGCTCCTCGGGGCGTGGAACGCGCAGGCTGAAGACACCTTGGTGGCCCATCGCTGGATGGACGTGATCGGGACCCTTCCCGCCGGAGGCACGTCCGAGGACTACCGCGGGGCACTCCGGTCGGACATCGAGGCGAGGCTGGCGCTCCGACGAGGTGACCGCGAGGCGGCGCTGACGCTCGAGCGTACCGCGGTGGACCTCTGGACCATCCATAACGACAACACGCTGGAGTCCTGGCCGTCACCGACGATGCGCCTGACGCTCGGCCTGCTCCTCCGGGAGGAGGGAAGAGACGGGGAAGCTACCGCCTTGTTGTCCTCTCTCGTGCCCCCGACGACCTGGATGGGTTTCGTCACGGCCCGCGCCGAGCTCGAGCTGGGTGAGATGGCGGCCCAAGCGGGAGACTTCCAGGAGGCCCGGCTCCATTTCCGCAGAGTACTCGGCCTGTGGGGAGAGGGTGGGCCAACCGTCTCGGGGTGGGCGGACCGGGCCCGGGCCGGACTCGCCGCCATTCCGGACGAGTGAGCCGGCGGTCGGGTCCTTCCCTTCCCTACCCGAAGTACTCCGGCGCGTTGCCGGCCTTCCACTTGATGTTGCAGCCGATGCTGGGCACCTGGTCCTCGGGGGGACGCCGACCCATGAGGACCGCGTCGCACGCGGCGCGCAGATCGGCTCCGGTCGGCTCGATCCCGTTGCCCGGACGGCTCGAGTCGAACTGACCGCGGTAGGCCAGACGGTGATCCACGTCGAACAGGAAGAAGTCCGGCGTGCACGCGGCCCCGTACGCCTTGGCGACCTCCTGGGTGTCGTCGAACAGGTAGGGGAACGGGTAACCCCACTCCTCCCTGTCACGGGCCATGGCGTCCGGACCGTCCTGCGGATAGGCCTCGACATCGTTCGACGAGATCGCTACGATCGCCAGGCCGCGCTCCTGGTCTTCCCGCGCGAACGCCGCTAGGGCTCCTTTGATGAGCT
>CAZOTG010000222.1:1953-4367 GCA_964582585.1 uncultured Chromatiaceae bacterium
GGGGCAGTGATTGCAGATGAACATCACCAGCAACCCGGGCGCGGTGGAGAAGTCGGCGAGAGAGACGGTGTTGCCGTCGGTATCGGGAAGGGAGAAGTCCGGGGCGCGCACCCCGAGGGGCGTCATCGTCGATGGCGTATCGACCACTGAGGACCTCCGTGTCGCGGGTCAGCTTCGGTAGGCTCGGTCGATAGAGACACCGAAGCGGGCCGATCGTGCCACCGGATCGGCTTCTCCGCGCAGGGGTAGCTCCACCCATGCGTGTCGTCTCCCTGGCCTGCTCCAACACCGAGATCGTCGCCGCCCTGGGACGTTCGGATCTCCTGGTGGGCGTCGACGATCATTCCGATTTCCCCGCGGACGTGGTCGCGCGTCTTCCCCGGCTCGGTCCCGATCTCGAGGTGGACGTCGACGCGGTGGCCGCCCTCCGGCCCGACCTGGTCCTGGCCACCCTCACCGTGCCCGGGCACGAGCGCGTGATCGAGCGGCTGGAGCGCGCGGGCTTGCCTTTTGTGGCTCCGGAGCCCACGTCGCTCCAGGACGTCTATCGCGACGTGCTCGAGATCGGATCACTTCTGGGCGCCACGGACGAAGCGGACCGGCTCGTGAGCCGAATGCGCGAGGAGCTCACCGCCCCCACGCCCCCGGGCGACGCCCCGAGGATCCTCGTCCAGTGGTGGCCGAAGCCCGTGATCGCTCCCGGACGGCTGAGCTGGGCGACGGATCTGTTGCACGCGGCGGGGGCACGCGGCCTCCTCGACGACGAGCCGGTCAAGAGCCGGCCCCTGAGCGACGAGGAGGTGGCGGAGAAGTGGCCCGATGCCATCGTGCTCTCCTGGTGCGGCGTGGACCCTGCCAAGTACAGGCCGGATGTCGTCTACGGAAATCCGGCGTGGCAGGATCTCAGGGCGCTCCGGGACCGACAGGTCCACTGCGTTCCGGAAGCGTTCATGGGCCGTCCGGGCCCGCGCCTGCTCGACGGGGTCCGCGCGCTCCGGAGCATCGTTCGCGGCCTGGCGTAGCACGTCGCCCGGCGATCTTCGCCCCCCCTTGACCGATCTTCTGCACCCTGATATTCATACGAACGTATGAATGATTCACGTAGGACTTCGACTAACGAAGCGATGCAGGCTTCGTCCTCGGACGCGACCGAGACCGCACGCGCGCTCAAGAGCGCCGGGCGCAAGCTCTTCGCGACCCACGGGTTCGACGGCGCGTCGGTGCGCGCGATCACGCACGACGCGGGCGCCAACCTGGGCGCGATCACCTATCATTACGGCTCCAAGCGGGGACTCTACGCCGCCGTGCTCGACGACGGCATCCGTCCGCTGGCCGACCGCGTCGTGGCCGCTGCGGAAGGCCCGGGCACCCCTCTGGACCGCATCCTCATGGTGGTGCAGGCCTACTTCGAGCACTTCAGGAAGAACCCGGACCTGCCCCGCCTCATGCTCCAGGAGATCTCGGCGGGCCGACGCCCTCCGGACGTCGTCATCGACCTCGTCCAGCGCATCGCGGGAACGATCCGACGTCTGCAGGAGGAAGGCGAGGCGGACGGGTCGGTGCGTGCCGCCGATCCGTTTCTGACCGCGCCGAGCGTGGTGGCCCAGCCGATCTTCCTCACCCTCGTGACCCCGCTGTTCAGGGAGATCAGCGGCCTGGATCTCCGGAGCACCGGTATGTACGAACGCATGGTCTCGCACACGACATCCTTCATTCGCGCGGGTCTCGCGCCCGGCGGGGAGGCTACTCCATGACACCGCGATTCCCGACAGGTCCCTCGGGCCGGACCGTGCTCTCCTCCCTGGTGTTGCTTCTGGCCCTTCCGCTCCCGGCCCGCACCCAGACGCTCACGCTCGCGGAGGCGCTGGACTCGGCGTTCGCGACCCATCCGAGCGTCGCCGGGGCCCGGGCCCGGGTCGACGGGGCACAAGCGGGTGTGGCTGCCGCGCGTGCCCAGTGGCTCCCGAGCCTGACCGGTACGGCGGGGCTGACACGCTTTCAGGAGCCGATGGTGGTCGCACCGCTGCACGGTTTCGATCCGCGGAACCCGCCGGCGTTCGATCGCACGCTGGTGCAGACCCAGCTCGGCATGCAGTACACGCTCTTCGACGGAGGGGGACGCGGCGCCCGCATCCGGGCCGCCGATGCCGTGGAAGGGGAGGCGCTCGCTCGGCAACGCGGAACGCGCATGGCACTTCTCGAAGGCGTCACGTCCGCGTATCTCGCGACGCTGGCCGCGACCGATGTGCTGGACGCGGCCACGCGTCAGGTGACGGCCCTCGCGTCCGAGCACGAGCGGGCCCAGAAGAATCTGGCCGAGGGAAGCGCCGCGAGGGTCGAGGTGCTGCGCGCCAACGCCGCGCTCATGGACGCCCGTGCCCGCGAAGAAAAGCCGACTGTTCTTTTGAGCCCAG
>CAZOTG010000223.1:0-4367 GCA_964582585.1 uncultured Chromatiaceae bacterium
GATCCCACGCCGACTCCCGGCACCGATAAAAAAAAACACAACACACCGTAACGCCTGACGCCGCGACCCTGGCCCACGGCCGCAAGGTCTACAACGAACGCTGCTATTTCTGCCACGGTTACAGCGGCGACGCCAAGACCCTGGCCGCTTCCTATCTCTCGCCCCAGCCGCGGGACTTTACCACCGCCGATCCTGTCAAGCTCACCCGAGAAAAGATGATCGACGCGGTGGCGCACGGCCGCAAGGATACGGCCATGAAGGGCTTCGCCACGCTGCTCAGCACCACGGATATCGCCGCCGTGGTGGATTTCGTGCGCCACACCTTCATGGCCGGTAAGGCCGGCGTCAACACCTATTATCACACCGCCGAAAACGGCTGGCCCGATCATAAGAAACGCTACGGCATCGCCTACCCGTTCGCCCTGGGCAAGATCCCACTGGATACGCCGTGGGAAGATCTGACGCCGGAGCAGCAGCAGGGCAAGCGCCTGTTCATGAGCAGTTGCATCACCTGCCACGACCGGGCACGGGTGCGCAATCCGGGCGCCATCTGGGACCCCCGCGCCGTGTCCTTTCCCCGCGGCGGGTACCGCCCCGGTCAAGGGGCAACCGATGCGGTGTCCGGCGCCACGCCCTATGCGCGCCACGACAAGCCACCGGTCCTTTCCGATCTGACGCCGCAGCAGCGACAGGGAGAGCGGCTTTTTCAGGAGAATTGTGCCTTTTGTCATGCCGCCGACGGCACCGCGGGCAACTGGATCGGGCACTTTCTCGAGCCGCACCCCCGCGATCTCACCGATGCCAAGGCCATGGCTGGCATGACCCATGCCCGCTTGAAACAGGTGATCCGCGAGGGCGTGGCCGGCACGCCCATGTCGGCCTGGAAGACGGTATTGAACGATCAGCAGATCGACGCGATCATTGCCTATATCGACCGCGCATTTCACCCCATTGATAAAAAACCTTAGCTTGCTGTTTCCGATCAGCGACAATTTGTGCTTTGCGCTGATCCAGCATATTTCTTATCATCCAAGATGAATAAGGTATTGAGGATAGGGCAATGATCAAGGTCGGCATCGTGGGCGGCACCGGATACACCGGGGTGGAGTTGCTGCGCCTGTTGGCGGCACATCCCCAGGTGGAGTTGCGGGTGATTACCTCGCGCTCCGAGGCGGGCGGCGCGGTGAGCGCGCTGTTCCCCAATCTGCGCGGCTTCGTGAACCTCGCCTTTTCCGAACCGGACCCCGCGTCGCTGAGCCGCTGTGACGTGGTGTTCTTCGCCACCCCCAACGGCACCGCCATGACCATGGTCCGCGAATTATTGGACGCCGGGGTACGGGTGATCGACCTCGCCGCCGATTTCCGGCTCAAGGATGCGGCGACCTGGGAGCAGTGGTACGGCATGCCCCATGCCTGCCCCGACCTGTTGGCCGAGGCGGTCTACGGTCTGCCGGAGATGCACCGGGCGCAGCTGCATGGCGCACGCCTGGTGGCCAATCCCGGCTGTTATCCCACGGCGGTGACCCTGGGCTTGCTCCCTTTGCTGGAGGCCGACGTGGTGGATGCAGGGCATCTCATCGCCGATGCCAAGTCCGGGGTCAGCGGTGCGGGGCGCAAGGCCGAGGTCGGGTTATTGCTGGGCGAGGCCGGCGACAACATGAAGGCCTACGGTGTGGCCGGTCATCGCCATTTGCCGGAGATTCGCCAGAATCTGGCGCAGGCCGTCGACGGCGGCGGACTTGGGCTGACCTTCGTCCCCCATCTCACCCCCATGATCCGCGGCATCCATGCCACCCTGTACGCGACCTTGAGGAAGGAGGTGGACTTGCAGGACTTGTTCGCCAAGCGCTATGAAGGCGAGCTCTTCGTGGATGTACTGCCCGCCGGATCTCAGCCCGAGACCCGGAGTGTGCGGGGAGGCAATATGTGCCGCATCGCCGTGCATCGTCCCGGTCAGGGGGATACCGTGGTGGTTTTGTCCATTATTGATAACTTGGTCAAAGGCGCGGCCGGGCAGGCCGTGCAAAATATGAACATCCTGTTTGGCTTGGAGGAAACCATGGGGCTGCATAGCATCCCCTTGTTGCCCTGAGCAGGGCGATGGAACGCCGGCTAAAGTTATGTATTGCTTTGGCCGCCACATTGAAGGTGGATGAGCTGACTCATGTCTCGGAGTGCTAAGCAACTGGTAGTGACGTCTTATCACCCGTGGCGCAAATGGGTGGTTCTGACGGTGCTGGTGATTTCTCTGCCCTTGGGCGCCTGGGGATTATTCGATTACGGGCGCTCCCGGGCCGGATTCGACAGCCACAAGGCGGCGCGGGAGCACGCAGCCTTGAAGGACTCTATCGAAGGACTGCAGGAGAGTAACGATGACCTGCGCCAACAATTGGCCAACATGGAACGCGCCAGGGAAATCGACAAGCAGGCTTATGCGGATGTCGATGCTTCGCTTGAGTCCATGCAGAACGAGATCTCGGAACTGAAGGAAGAGGTGGCGTTCTATCGCGGCATCGTCTCACAGCAGGATGCCACGCAGGGAGTGCGGGTCCAGAAATTGCAGCTCGTCGGTAACGGCGGAGAGCGCGGTTACAGTTACAAATTGGTTCTGGTGCAGACGATAAAAGCCAAGCGATTCACGAGCGGCAAAGTCAAACTTACGGTGCAGGGATTATTGAATCAAGGGCAAAAGGAATATTCCTTTGGAGAATTGTCCGGACGGAAGGCCGAGGGAGAAAAGTTTCACTTCAAGTATTTCGGGAAGACGGAGGGTGACATCATCTTGCCCGCCGATTTTATACCGACACGGGTCAAGGTGCATGTGACGGTGGCATCACCCAAGCATTCCGAGGTCGAAGCGGTCTTTGACTGGCAGGATGTCTTAAGCTAATAGGAGACAGATTATGTGGGGCAGCAACAGCAAAGGTAAGGGGAAGATGACCAAGGTAGATACCCTGGTAGGTGAAGGTACCCGCGTGGCGGGCGACGTGACCTTCAGCGGCGGACTGCACGTGGACGGAACGGTGTGCGGCAATGTCATCGCCGAGGGAAGCGACAGCATGGCCTTGTTGGTTGTGGGCGAGCACGGTCGAGTCGAGGGGGAGATTCGTGTCCCTCACGTGATTATTTCCGGCGCCGTGTCGGGCGATGTGCGTGCCCTGGAGTCAGTGGAGTTGGCGCCCAATGCTCAGGTGACCGGCAATATCTATTACACCCGCATCGAAATGGCCATGGGGGCGGAGGTGAACGGGCAGCTGATTCACGTCACCGAGGAGAAGGCGCGAACCTTGCCGGCGCCGATGGAGGATGACGAGACGTCGCAAATAGCCGGAAGGATTGAAAAATTTCACGTGGTCGATCGTTAAAGTTGATAATGGCGCTGGGAAAACGGATAATATTAACCAGTAGAGTTATCGAACTGGAGACATGCCATGAGCTTACCTGCCGTTGAGATGCCGGAACCCTTGGTCTTTACCGAGGCGGCGGCCAACAAGGTCAAGCAATTGATCGAGGAAGAAGGCAACAGCGCCCTGAAGCTGCGGGTGTTCATTACCGGCGGGGGTTGTTCCGGTTTCCAATATGGTTTCACCTTCGATGAAAGCATCAACGAGGGCGATGCCACGGTGGAAAAATGCGGTGTAACTTTGTTGATCGATCCCATGAGTTATCAGTATCTGGTGGGGGCTGAAATCGATTACACCGAGGGTCTGCAGGGCGAGCAATTCGTCATCCGCAATCCCAACGCCACCACCACCTGCGGTTGCGGCTCCTCGTTTTCCACCTAGAGATACCTTAACCCCCGCTGATACCGAATGCCGACAGGGCGCCTGCCGGTAGGCTTCTCCTCTCCCGGTTTTTTGTTATCCTTGTGATCCTTTGTCACTAAGCGATGGTTTTGAGATGGATGAATACGTACCCGGGCTGGAGGGTGTGCCGGCCACGAGATCCAATATCTCGTTTATCGACGGCGAAAAAGGCATCCTCGCCTATCGCGGCTATCCCATCGAACAGCTTGCCGAGCACAGCAGCTTCGAGGAGACGGCGCTGCTATTGCTGGACGGACGTCTGCCCACCGTGGACGAGTTGGCGCAGTTCGACAAGCAGCTGCGCGCCAGCCGGCGGGTAAAATTCAACATCCGCTCCATCATGAAGAGCCTGCCCGCTACCGGGCACCCCATGGAGATGCTGCAGACGGCGGTGGCGAGCCTGGGGATGTTCTATCCGGGGACCGAGCAGCTTACCGGGCCCAATGCCGCGCAGAATCTCGACTATATCCATCAGATGTCGGTACGCATCATCGCCCGCATGGCGACCCTGGTGGCCATGTGGCAGCATATCCGACACGGCTACGATCCCATCGCGCCCCG
>CAZOTG010000224.1:0-4354 GCA_964582585.1 uncultured Chromatiaceae bacterium
CCTTGAATTTTATTTCGTCCCGCGGAAAGCCGAATTTCACCAGTTCAATGCGTAGGTCTTCGGCAAAGGTCATTTTCCCTTTCCAGGCGCAGTTGAATCCGCGCCTTCGCAATTTCCATGTTGAGGATCGCCTCCGCCTGGACGTCGGAGAGCTTGAAGGCCTTCATGAGGACCGGCTTGGGCTCGTCTTCGCTACGGATGATGCGGATCACCTCGTCGAGATTGAGATAGGCGGTCAACAGGCCATCTAGGATATGCAGGCGCGCCACGACCTTGTCCAGGCGATACTGCAAACGGCGCCGCACCGTATCGATGCGGAATTCCAGCCACTCGGTCAACATGGTCCGCAGGTTCTTCACTCGCGGCCGGCCGTCGAGGCCGATCATGTTGAAATTGACCCGGTAGCTGCGCTCCAGATCGGTGGTGGCGAACAGGTGGCCCATGAGCGCCTCCACGTCGACGCGATTGGAACGGGTCACGATCACCAGGCGGGTAGGGTTTTCGTGATCGGACTCGTCGCGCAGGTCTTCCACCATGGGCAGTTTCCTGGCCGCCATCTGCGCGGCGATCTGTTCCAGGATCTTGGCGCCCGACACCTGATAAGGCAGGGCGGTGACCACCACGTCGCCATCTTCAATCTCGTAGCGGGCACGAAGCCGCACTGAGCCGTTGCCGGTCTCGTACATCTGCAGCAAGTCGTGACGCGGCGTGATGATCTCGGCCTCGGTGGGAAAATCCGGGCCCTGTACCTGTTCGCACAACTGTGCCACCGTGGCCTTCGGCTCTTCCAACAAACGGATGCAGGCGCGCGCCACCTCACGGGCGTTGTGGGGCGGGATATCGGTGGCCATGCCCACCGCGATGCCCATAGCGCCGTTCAACAATACATTGGGCAGCCGCGCCGGCAGCATCGCCGGCTCTTCCAGGGTACCGTCGAAATTGGGCACCCACTCCACCGTGCCCTGGCCGAGTTCGCTCAGCAGCACCTCGGAATAGCGCGCCAGGCGCGATTCCGTATAGCGCATCGCCGCAAAGGACTTGGGATCGTCGGGGGAGCCCCAATTGCCCTGGCCGTCCACCAGGGGATAGCGGTAGGAAAACGGTTGCGCCATGAGCACCATGGCCTCGTAACAGGCGCTGTCGCCGTGGGGATGAAACTTACCCAGCACGTCGCCCACGGTGCGCGCCGATTTCTTGTATTTGGCGGCGGCACTCAGCCCCAGCTCCGACATGGCGTAGACGATGCGCCGCTGCACCGGCTTCAAACCGTCGCCGATATGGGGCAAGGCCCTGTCCAAGATCACATACATCGAGTAATCGAGGTAAGCCTTCTCGGCAAACACCTTCAGCGGCAGGCGCTCAACGCCTTCGTGACTGATCTCTCCTGCAATACTCATGATCGTATTTCCATCGTTGTAACCGATTCACACACTCACACGTCGGCGAGATTACCCTTCTTCTCCAGCCAGTCGCGGCGATCGTTGGCGCGGCGTTTGGCGAGCAGCATATCCAACAGCGCATCGGTATCGTCGCTGGCCTCCACGGTGAGCTGCACCAGGCGGCGGGTATCGGGGTCCATGGTGGTCTCGCGCAACTGCAGGGGATTCATCTCCCCCAGCCCTTTAAAGCGCTGGATGTTGATCTTGCCCTTGAGCTTCTCCGCGGCGATGCGATCTAGCACGCCCTGTTTCTCGCCGTCATCCAGGGCGTAGAACACTTCCTTGCCGACGTCGAAGCGATACAACGGCTGCATGGCCACATAGATGCGACACGCCGCCACCAAGGGGCGGAAGTGGCGCAGGAACAAGGCGCACAACAAGGTGGCGATGTGGGCGCCGTCGGAATCGGCGTCGGCGAGAATGCATATCTTACCGTAACGCAGCCCGTCCAGATTACCGGAACCGGGCTCCACCCCGATGGCTATGGCGATGTCGTTCACCTCCTGCGAACCCAGCACCTGAGCGGGATCCACCTCCCACGTGTTGAGTATCTTGCCGCGCAGCGGCATCACCGCCTGGAAATCGCGGTTGCGCGCCTGTTTCGCCGATCCGCCCGCGGAATCGCCCTCCACTAAAAACAATTCGGTGCGCGATAGATCCTGCGCGGTGCAATCCGTCAGCTTGCCGGGCAGGGCCGGACCGCTGGTCACCTTCTTGCGCACCACCTGCTTGCCGGCGCGCAGGCGTACCTGGGCGTTGCCAATGGCGTGGAGCGCGATGCGTTCGCCGGCATCGATATGCTGATTGAGCCACAAACTGAAGGCGTCCTTCACCACCCCGGAGACAAAGGGCGCGCACTCCCGCGACGACAGCCGCTCCTTGGTCTGGCCGCTGAATTGCGGATCGGTCATCTTCACCGACAGGATATGGCAGCAACGCTCCCATACGTCCTCCGGTGCCAGCCTCACGCCGCGTGGCAACAGATTGCGGAACTCGCAGAATTCGCGTACCGCCTCGGTAAGTCCGGTGCGCAGGCCGTTGACATGGGTGCCGCCCTGGGGGGTGGGGATCAAATTCACGTAACTCTCGGCCACCAACTCGCCGCCCTGCGGCAGCCACACCACCGCCCACTCGGCGGTCTCCTGCTGCCCCTCCATGGCGCCGATGAACGGCTCTTCGGGCAACAACTCCGCGCCCTGCAGGGCTTCCAGCAGATAGTCCTTGAGGCCGGCCTGATAACGCCAATCCTCCCGCTCGCCGCTGTTTTCATCGAAGAACTTGACGTGCAGGCCCGGGCACAACACCGCCTTGGCGCGCAGGGTGTGTTTGAGCTTGGAGACCAGGAATTTCGGCGTGTCGAAATATTTGGGATCGGGCCAGAAGCGTAGCATGCTGCCGGTGTTGGCCTTGCCCACCTGCCCCACTTCTTCCAGCTCGGAGACCTTGTCGCCCCCGGCGAAGGCCATGTTGTATTCCTTGCCGCCGCGCCGCACCCACACCTCCAGGTGCTTGGACAAGGCGTTGACCACCGACACCCCCACGCCGTGCAGACCGCCGGAGAACCGGTAATTCTTGTTGGAGAACTTGCCTCCGGCGTGGAGGCGGGTGAGGATCACCTCCACCCCCGACACCTTCTCGCCGGGATGGACGTCCACCGGCATGCCGCGGCCGTCGTCCTTCACCTCCAGCGACCCGTCCTTATATAAGGTGACCTCGATGCGCTTGGCGAAGCCGGCGATGGCCTCGTCGACGCTGTTATCGATCACTTCCTGGGCGAGGTGATTGGGGCGGCTCGTATCGGTATACATCCCGGGCCGCTTGCGCACCGGCTCCAGGCCGGTCAACACCTCTATCGCCGCGGCATCGTAAGCACTACTCATCGTCACCTTTCTGATCGGAATCCTTGGCGCCCGTTTCCGGTGGTCTTGCCGGGCAGCGAGCTGAAGCCGCCCAAATTGTACACCACACCAACTCCGTCAGCGTATTGACTGCGCCCGCGACGCCCTGGCGATGGCGACGACCCGCCAATCCATTCTGCCATATCAATCCCTTAGCCGATTTCCATCAGTGGCACCCTATCTGCCGTTCATAGCTGCCGGCAGGGGAGCAGACTGCAAGAACATCAACAAGCGATAGGGCTACGTGATCAGAATAACGGGAAACGCGATCATCGCCGAGGCATGGGCATGTCCTGCCACCGACGCGGCGATCGACCCGAGCGGCATCCTCGATGAATATCTTGTTCGGCAGAGGTGGAAATAGCTCGGCCGCTTACCCCGAGGGCCCGACACCACGCCGGGCAAGGCCGGGCGGCGTCAATCCAGGTCTTTGATCAGGGCGTCGCGAATATTATCCGGCAGGGGATCGAGGGCATGTCGGTAAGCGGGAAGATCGATCCCCATCGCGAGCGCGGCGCCCTCCTTGGCCGCGGCGACCATTTGCGGAGTCAATTCGAAGCGCAGGAAATGGACCGCCGAGGTCTTGTCGTCCGTTTCGCGTTCCAGGTCCTCGTCGGCGATGGCATACACCGGCGCCAGTCCCGCGACCTTGACCCACACCCGGTCTTCGATGCCGATGAGTTTTTCCAGGGCGCCGCGCCGCTCGTCCACATCGTCGTATTCCAACATGAAGGTGGCCTTCCAATTAGCGCCGTCGGGGATCAAGGGATTATAGGCATCCAGTTCCTCTTGGATCCCCGCCGCCTCGAAGAGGCGCTCGGCGCGCAGCATTTCCTGCACCTGATACTGAATGGTGATGCGGTCTTCAAAATACAAGGTGGCGTGCGGCCCCAAAGGCACCCGGCGATTTTTCTTATGCGCCATCACCTTGTCGCGGAAGGCGGGACGCTCCTCGGCGTATCGCTCGAGAGAGTAGAGATCGTTGCGTGTCAATTTATGCATGGCCAAGTCCTGTCA
>CAZOTG010000225.1:0-4340 GCA_964582585.1 uncultured Chromatiaceae bacterium
AGGCGTTTTGGCATCTCCTAAAGCGCTATGCAAAGCGGGCGGACATTGCGACGGTGTTGTCTCCCCACAGTTTGCGCCATTCCTTCGCCACCCATGTGCTTAACCATGGCGCGGATTTGCGGGCACTGCAAATGTTATTGGGTCACAGCAACTTATCCACAACCCAGATTTATACCCATGTCGCCCGGGAACGCTTGAAGGGTGTGCACAGCGCGCATCACCCCCGCGGATGAGTGATAGCGGGCTTCCGCTGCTATATTTTAGGGCACCTTTTCGCCGTTCCGGTGTTCTAATGAAAATAATCAACTGAGAGTCGTGCTCATGATCAAGAAATTGCTGGGAGTTGTCGTGCTGGCCATGGGGCTGAATGGGGTCGCCGCCGCCGATGATGTGGCCACCATCAACAAGGTATTGCAACGCCTCATCCCGAGCGCGAAACCGGACGCCATTGCGGAAAGCGTGATCCCCGGTATATTTCAGGTGACCTACGGCCCCGAGATTTTCTACATCACCCGCGACGGACGCTATGTGCTGCAGGGCGATATACTCAGTACCGACACCCGCAGGAATCTCACCGAGTCGATTCGTTCGACCGCCCGGCTCAAACTCATCGATGCCGTGGATCCGAAGAGCATGATCATCTTCGCGCCCAAGCATGTTAAGCACACCGTCACCGTCTTCACCGATGTGGATTGCGCCTTCTGCCGCAAACTGCATTCTCAGATGGCTGACTACAACAAATACGGCATCGCCATTCGTTATCTATCCTTTCCCCGCACCGGGGTGAACACCGAGTCCTATTACAAGGCGGTATCGGTATGGTGTTCGGCGGACCGCCGTGCCGCCTTGACCGAGGCCAAGCTCGGTAAGCGGCTCAAGAGAAAGAGCTGCGACAATCCGGTCCGCGAGCACATGGCCCTGGCCGACAAATTGGGCATCAACGCGACGCCGACCTTGATCCTGGAAGACGGCAGCCTGGTTTCCGGTTATATCCCGCCGCTGCAAATGAGCCAGATGCTCGACAAAGTGGCGGCGGCGCAGCTTAAGGACTGACTTGCCATTCATGCGCGGTGGCGCAGGCGGTAAACAATAAAAAGGTACGGATGGTTTTCTCCGGCCATACTCGTTTTATACCTTCAGTATAAAGTCGCAATTGCTCATGATACGGGGCGGCCAGGGCCCCCAGCTTATCGGCGGCGGCGCCGCGATGGGTCTTGTAGTCGATGAGGGTGCAGTGATCGCCGCTGATCACCAGTCTGTCCACCACACCGTGCACTAAGCGATCACCGCTGTAATAGTAGATAGGTATTTCGTTGAAGGCGCGGTCGTAACAGTCCGCATCGAACCATTCCCGGAAGGCGGGGCTGCTTCTCACCCGCTGCGCTTCCGCCTGCCATTGCTCCAGTGGGTGGTTTTTTCCATCGAGGTTCAATTCTGTGCTTACCCTGCGCATGAGCGCGGGACCGGACGCCGCCCCGCTGCTGAGCAACTGTAGAAAGCGGTGGATCGCCAGGCCGCGCTCGCGGCCCTCTTCATCGCTTTCCCTGTCGCTGTTGCTATCCATGATGCTGCGGCTGGGGGCGATCTCGATGTCCATCGGCTTGATCGCCAGCGGCAGCGCGAGTCCTGCATCGAGCTTTGCCGCCACCGCCGCGGACGCGTCGGGGACCGCGGGAGAGGCAGCTGTCCCCGACGATGTACACCAACCACTTTGGCAGATCGTCTCGACATCGCCCAGTTGGGCGGCGATGGCGCCGTACCAGCCCAGGTCATTGCCGCGCTTGGCCTTGCAGCCGGAGATGAACAGCAGTTGCTTGGCGCGGGTGAGGGCGACGTACAGAAGATTGGTCTGTTCGCGTTGCTCCTGTTGCGCTTCTTCGTCGAGCAAGACCGCAGTGAAGCTGTCCGCCTCGCTGGGTTTTCCGCACAGCAAGAAGTGGCTGGGCCGGTCGGCCTGGGCCGGCCAGCGCACCATGGCCTGATAGGCGCGGGCGGCGGGTGCCGGCGCCGCGGCGTCGGCAAGAAAGATCACCGGCGCCTCCAGACCTTTGGCGGCATGGATGGTGAGCAGACGCACATTGCCCGTGGCGGTGCCCTCCGCCGCCTCGTCGGGGGCATCCTCTTCCAGTGACTTGAGGGCGGTGAGACGATCGAGAAAGGCGGTGAGACTGGGATAGCGGCCGCTGTCCATGTCCAAGGCCAGTTCGATAAAGCGGGTCAGATTGGCGCGTACCCGCGGGCGCAGATGGGCGGGGAAGGCGGCCTCATAGCGGGCCGCTACGTTGCCTTCGCTATAGATGCGATCCAAGAGGTCGTGCACCGGGCGCTGCCCCGCCAGGCCGTGCCAGCGGGGCAGCCAGTGGGCGGCGCGGGCCAAGGGGCAGCCCGGCTCGAGTCGGGGCGCAAGGGCTGCCAAACGTTCCAACCAGTTGCCGCCGGGTTCCGACGCGAGCCTCATGAGATCCTCATCACTGCAATCGAAGAGGGGTGAGCGCAGCACCGCGGCCAGGGACAGGTTGTTATAGGGGACGATGAGGATCTCCAACAGGGCGACCATGTCGCGGATTTCGATGCAATCGAGCAAGGTGCCTCGGCTGGCGGTGACATAAGGAATACTGGCCGCGCGCAGTGCCTCTTCAAAGGCGTGGACATGATTGCGGCTGCGCACCAGGATCATGATGTCGTCATAGCGGAGCGGGCGTGCCGCCTTGTCCTGTCCCGCCATGGTTTTCCGTTCCAGCAGGGACTGAATGCGCGCCGCGATCAACTCGCCTTCCTGGCGGTGGCGCTGATCCCTGATCAGGAGACGGGGATGCTGCAGCGGGTTGCGCAAGCCGGCGGAGGCAGGCGTCGCCATCTCTTCGGCGGCGATCAGCGGCAGCACTTCCACTTGTCCCCATAATTCGGTGCGGTGGGTGGAGTGGGCGTGAAATTCGGGGAGCCGGTCGCGCAGCGGGCCGTCGCCGAAGAGTCGATTGACGAAGTCGATGACCGCCGGCGAGGAGCGCCATGATGCGGACAGGGTATGGTCGACGGCATGGAGCCGGTTGTGCAGCCATTGTTGCGCTGCCGGAAACAGCTCCGGTTCGGCACGGCGGAAGCGATAGATGGATTGTTTGGCGTCGCCCACCAGGAATACCGAGCGTTGGCGCTCGCCTTCTCCCGCCGCAAGTTCCTGCAACAGGGGAAAGATCAAATGCCATTGGGTGGGGTTGGTATCCTGAAATTCATCGATGAGCAGGTGATCGATGCGTTGGTCCAGTTTGTATTGCACCCACAGGGTGTGGTCGGCGTGATTGAGGAGCAGGAAGGCCTTCCATTCCAGGTCGCTGAAATCCAGTACTCGCTGTTCGGTCTTGAGCCGCTGATAGTGGTCGAGCAGGCATGCCCCCGCACGAAACCAGGCCTGCGACAACGTCAAGGTATCGCGTTTGTGATATTGATCCTGGATATCCGATAGCCATGCAAACAGTCGTTGGTGGAGGGTGATGAGATGCTGTTGTCCCTCCTCACCCAGAGATTTCACCAATGCCTTGCTCGGCTTAGGAGTGACGGATTTTTTTAGCAAGGCCTGGGTTAAGGACGTCAATCGCGCTTCGCTTTTGCGCTCGGGGGCGAGCGCCTCTTCGATGTGGGCGGCGGCCTTGGCCAGGGTAGCGGTGCCGTGACGCAGCAGCAGTTCCGCGTAAGCCTGTAATTCCTCGCGCCGTAACGTCGTCAGACCCGCGTCCAGCGGATCGCTGTTATCGCCGACAGCCAGTTGGGCGGCAAGGGCTTGATAAGCGTACTCTACCGGCCGGTCTTGGCCGAGGGTATAGGCCCACCAATCACTGCGGTGGTGGAGGAAGCGCATCAGGGCGGCCTTTGTCCCCTGATGACCATTGAAGCCGCTGAACAGGGTTTCCAAGGCTTGTGCTACCGGACTGCCGGGGCTGCGGGTCGCTTCATCGACCAGGGCGTCCCAGGCCGCCTCCTGGAGTTGGCGTGGACCCTCCAGTATCTCAAAGCCCGCCGGGACATCGGCCTCCAAGGGAAAGCGGCGCAGCAGTTCCTGGCAGAAGGCGTGGAAGGTGGTGGCCCGCACCTGGCGCGGCGTGAACAGGTGCCTTTCATACAGCGCCGCCGCCGAGCGCAGCAAGACGGCGGTGGGTGTGATACCCATCTCCTGCAATGCCTGCCCGCGCGCCGCGTCGTCCATACATGCCAGGGCATAGAGCCTGTCCGCGAGGCGCGCTGCCATCTCCGCCGCCGCCTTGCGGGTAAAGGTGATGGCCAGGATGGCGTCGGGGGGGGGTCCCACCAGCAACAGGCCCCCCAGGCCGTTGACCAGCAGCCAGGTC
>CAZOTG010000226.1:0-4337 GCA_964582585.1 uncultured Chromatiaceae bacterium
CCCCGGCCGATCAGCTCGAGGGCGTTAGCAGGCATCCACCACCAAATGGTGTTGGCAGGTTTCGATCCGTGTGCTCACGACCATTCGTCTCACTAGCAGCAATCTACCTTCTGGCATCCAACCTGGCGGCCTGCAGCCGTTCGCCGCATCCCACCCCGACCATCGCTTTCGCCCCGGCTCCAACTTTCCCGCTGTCCTGGACGTCGACACCTGAGCCCCCGCCCACAGCAACTTCGGTCCCAACGAGCATGTCTCCAACCTCTACTCCGTTCCAAACGATCCATTCCCCCGATGGTGGATGGCAGGCGGACTACTATGCCGTTTCCGGTGAGCCCGCCGCCGAACTGCTCAAGGTCTCCCGAGCCGGCAAATCAAAGTGGAGCGTACCGTACGATCCCTCCCAGTCTTACTGGGTCGGCGGGCTCCTTCAGACTGCTGGCTGGGACATCACTCGATCAGCGCTCTATATCACCACGGATCCTTGGGCCAACGCCAACTTCTTCAGCGACCTTTTCTACAGCGGTGTGGGTCTGTATAGGCTCGACCTTGAAACTGGCACAATTCAGCAGATTCTGCCTGAACGGCAAGGCGTGTCTCTCGCGAAGTACTCGTTCAGCTTCTCGCCAGACGGCGCCTATCTTGCGTACATCCGCGGCTCATCCAAGACCTATACGGACACTTCCGAGCTCTTCCTGACCATCCTTGAACTGGACTCCAGGCAAGAGGTTGACACTTTTCTGGGCGATGAATACGCCGAAGCAGGCGACATCATATGGGCACCGGACGGAGCAAAGGTGGCCTTCGCCCTTACGAGACCCTACTTGGAGGATTTCATTCCTCCTGATCTTCCCTTCACAATTGACATCCTGGATCTGGACACGGGTCGGCTCTCGACCATCGTCAAAGATGTTAAGCAGCCAATCTATCCACGTCGATGGATTTCCGACGACACCATCGAGTTGTCCGATTTCCGAAGCTACTGGAATCTCGACGTTGGGACGGGCCGCATAAAGTTGGTGGCCACGGCTACTCCCTATTCGATCAAGTGAACGCCTGCTAACATCTCGCTGGATCGGACCGGGGATGCTGGGCGAGTTTGGCTTGATTGTTGTATGCTCTAATCGGCTGCGAGGCTTGAGGGTCCGTGGCCCCGGCCGATCAGCTCGAGGGCGTTAGCTGCCTTGTGGTAGTGATGTATTCCTCCTCAGTAGGCAAGGAGCGCTATCGACTGGATCCACATACTCTAGGAATAGCCTAGATAGGATCGTGTACCCGACCGGGGGTGACTAACCGTTCACAGAAGCAGGATCATCTTGCATTGACCATTCTCTGGTGTATACTGCCGAAATAATTCCAGCACTCGCTCTTTCTTTAACCTTCCTCGACCGAGGAACATTCAGAATTGGGGGTGTCTTGTCCTGCACGGAAGAAACCCCCTGTCGGCCATACTCCAGTTGCACGCTTCACCAAGATAACGTCTGGAGGCGCAACATGAGAAAGTTGTCTGGCTCGCCAAGATATCCGGGGCTGGTGCTCATTGCACTCCTGCTCATTCAGACCGCCTGTGCCTTGCCGCTACTCTCCGAAACTGGTGCGACGAGCCGAGGGAGCCAACCTAGTGGACCTAACCTGCAGAGCCACGGATTCTATCTCCAGGAGGGTTCAACCCTCGTCGTAATGCCCCAGACCGAAGTCTCAGGCCGACCCGCAGTAGGAGATATTGATGTTGCCCCAACGTCAACCGCCGACCGGCCAACTGTTATCTTCTGGGACCCACGCGTGGACCCGAACTCACTAGTTCTGTTTCATCTTGAGGGTCAACGTACCGTCAGCTACAGTTCGATCGAATTGGAGAACGATCAGTACAGCGTAAAGCCCAACGATGTCATACCTGACGGAACCTATTGCTACATCCAGCAGGACCCCCTTTCAACCTTCTTAGCCGCATGGTGCTTCTCCAAGGGAACTCCGACAGTTGGGCGGGCCAGGAGTTCGCAGCCAACGATGACCAAGCGTCCCACAGTATCCTCGCCCACAAGCACGCCAATGACGCCACTGTTTCGCCTCGTCCCATTTGACTACCTAGAGTCCTCTCCAGAAAACGGTTGGGTAACCGTCTCTTTCCACCTAGCAGTTGAGAACATCACGGACCATGAAATCAATATCAGCTCCGCCTACATTCGTCAATCAGGCACTTCGTTTTCTATCAATCCACCTGACCCCCATATTCTCAAGACCGGTGGTTTCACTGTTCAAACGCAGGAGGGAGTCGAATACGATGTCTATCATGGGGACGAGCTTTTCATCCCAGGGCCACTTCCTATGGGCTATCGATTCACTATCGGCGATCAATGGGGCAAGCCCACTAGGTTTGAGTTCCGCCGAGCGGAGGCTGCCACTCCCGTCTCGGTTACTGTCGTCGATTTCCCTTCCCTGAACTTCCCTCTTCCCCCGGAGAATTCCAATGTACCTAGTTTCCCAGGGAATCTTGACGACCAAGCGATACAGAACATCTCGCAACTTCAAGGTACAGTTTTCTCGTCATCTTCGGTAAGGATCACTTTGACAGGTACTTGCCACAATGGTCGACTCGAAGCCGAAATCGAGAACCTGAACCAACTAGAAGGCACCGATTTACATAGTGGGACGGCTGCAATCTCTGTCGTTCAGGTCAGGTACTTCAGCACCACCAGTGGTACATTTCGGGCGGAAGAATGGTTTGTGGGCGGAATTGGCTTTCCCGCTCCACAAATATTCGATCAAGACTCAAACCCCTTTGGATACCTTGGGCCAGGTCAGTCAATTACCGCCTGGTTGACGGATAGCGCAATGACAGCAGATCAAGTCGTAATGATCCTTGACAAGCTCTTTGATTCGAATTCATGCAGTTACGACTAATTGACAAGTCAAGCCCACGAGCGGCTCGCTGCAATCTGCGATCACGCAATAATGCATGATATGGCTCTCGCAGCAGAGGTCGCTCCGGGGAACATCCGTTCTCCAATCCCACTGAGACCTTCTCGCGCACGCGTCAGATTGTGTTCCCTTTGCATTCGCTGAAGCTTCCCGCAGCCATTCGTTTCTTGATCGGAGCCCCCAGCCATCCCGGGCTTGGCTTGCTGCAACCGGCGGACTTCCCGCAGCAAATCCATTCGTTTACACCTCTTGGATCGCCGTTATGATTCGGAATCTTGTCTCAGCTTGCGACGGATCCTCCAAATCGCCTAATCTCACCCGCCTCACGCGCTTCACCCCTGCCTAGTTCCCCGTGCTCGCACCTGGGCGGGTCCCATGTTGGATGGCAGCTAACATCTCGCTGGATCGGACCGGGGATGCTGGGCGAATTTGGCGGGATTGTTGTATGCTCATAAGGGTGCGGGGGCAAGGTGGAGCGTGACCCCGGCCGATCAGCTCGAGGGCGTTAGATGGCATCCTTCACGAAAGTGCGTGTAGGATGTGATTGGAGAACCACCGTCAAGGGGAAGATGAAATGGACGCTTACACTACGGCTGGATCGATCATCGATATTCTCTCACTTGCTTCGCTTGCGCTTGGTGTTGCCATGGCGCTGACTTTTGTTCCGAAGATTGCCACTCAACGGCCTCAGCTGCTTCCAAGCTCCTCCTGGCTCGGAAAGATCGGCATAACTCTTTCGATGATCGGCTTTTCATACCTGTTAGCAATGCCCTTACTGGCACTGTTTGGAATGGCCCAAGCGATTGCCCAGATCACATCATCATCTGCCGTTCCGCCGTCTTCCACCGTGCTTACAACTGCTTGGGGAGTCGGTTCATGGCTGGTTGCAGATTGGGCTAGCTTGGGCCTCTGGGTCTTCGTGTTTGCGGCATTTGCATTTGTCGCGACCCGGTTAAGGTCTCGGCTTGATGGCCTGAGCTTCTTGGCATCCCTTAGTCCTCTACAGTATTGGTGGCTTGTGTTCACCGCAGCTGCAGTGGCGTGGGAAGGCGCACATGCGATTGTGATTCGCACGGTCTTGATCCAGATCCCCGAGCTCCAGGCAACAGCTTGGGCGCGTGGCCCATACGGATTTTTAGCAGGATTCGTTGCGGGATTTGCCGCGCTTGTGGTCATTGCCCTGATTCTCTACTATGCAACTGTAGGGAGCCGGGAAGATCTGACGCACTCGGTCTGATACTCGAACGCTTGACCCGTGCCACGACCTGTAATCCGATGGTGCCATCTAACATCTCGCTGGATCGGACCGGGGATGCTGGGCGAATTTGGCGAGATTGTTGCATGCTCAGGACGGGTCGGGCGCAGGGCGGAGCGTGGCCCCGGCCGATCAGCTCGAGGGCGTTAGGCGGCCGCACTCTGGA
>CAZOTG010000227.1:0-4321 GCA_964582585.1 uncultured Chromatiaceae bacterium
CATCGCCTGCAGGCCGCCGCGGAATCCGGGGACCAGTCTCCCTCGGATCTGTTCCGCCACCTCGCTACCGTCCCCGTGCCATGAGCGATGAAACGGCCCCCCGCAGCATCGTTCTATTCAAATAGACTGTTTCGCCCCCGCATCCCCAGGGGACACGAACTCACCCTGGAACGGCAGCGTATCTATGCCCTGCCCACCCGTTACGGACTGTTGTATGGCGCCATGCTGGTGGTCATGTTCTTGGGTTCCATCAACTACAACAACAGCATGGGTTTTTTGCTGACCTTCCTCCTCGCCAGTTTGGGCATCATTTCCATTCTCTATACCTATCGCAACATCGCCCATCTGCAGGTGCGCAGCGGGAAGACGCCGCCCACCTTCGCCGGCAGGGAAGCCCATTTCACGGTGCACCTGCACAATACGGAACAACTGCCGCGCTATGCGCTGCACTTGACGGCGGCAGGTGCGGCTACCGTGCTCACCGATGTCGCGGCCAAGGACACCGCCGGCGTCGAACTGCGCGTCGCGGCGCCGAAGCGCGGCCGCCTGCTTCTGGGCAAGATCACCCTCTCTACCCGCTATCCCCTCGGCCTGATTCGCGCCTGGGCCTACGTGGACCTGGGCATGCAATGCCTCGTCTATCCCCAGCCGGGCCCTTACCGTCCCGCAACGGCAACGCCCCATCAGCACCAGGGCAATCAGGCCGCCCCGGCGGCGGGCAGCGATGATTTTCTCGGCTTTCGCGCCTATCACCCCGGTGATTCACTGCGCCACATTCACTGGAAAGCCCTGGCCCGCGCCCTGCCCCTGATGACCAAGAAATTTACCGCCGGCGAAACCCCGGACCTGTGGCTGGATTGGGCGGCGCTGCCCTTGCTGGATAACGAGGCGCGGCTGCGCATCCTGTGCCGCCTGGTGTTGGAAGCCGGGCGCGGTGCGCAAGCCTATGGCCTGCGCCTGCCCGGCGTGGAGATCACGCCCGCCCAGGGGGCGCAACATCAGCAGCGCTGCCTCGAGGCCCTGGCGCTGTTCGGGGAACCGACGTCGTGAGCCGGCCGCATGCCCCTGCCGCCTTTCGCCCGGAGGTCTTGAACCGGCTGCTGTTGGTACTGGGCGCGGTGACGGCGCCACTACTGCCGCAGCTTCCCCCATGGTTGATCGCGGTGGCGGTCGCCTTCGGCGGCTGGTGTTATCTCATCACCCGTCAGCAACTCAAGGCGCCGCCGCTATGGCTGCGCACCATGCTCTCCGCGTTGTTGCTGCTGGCGGTGAACGCTCACTACGGCACCTTGCTGGGCCGCAACGCCGGCGCGGCGCTGCTGATCGCCATGCTTGCCCTCAAGCTGATGGAGATCAAGACGGCCCGCGATATCTATATCGTGGTATTCCTCGGCTACTTCCTGATCATCATCGGCTTCCTGTTCACCCAGAGCCCGGGGATGGCCGTCTATATGCTGGGCGCGGTAATACTGCTGACCGCGGTATTGAGCGACCTCAATCGCATACAGCCCACGGCCGTCGCCGTCAATCTCCGGCTCGCCGGCGCCTTGCTGCTGCGGGCGCTGCCCCTGGCCTTGCTGATGTTCGTGCTGTTTCCCCGCATCGCGGGACCATTATGGGGCCTGCCCAAAGACGCCTACGGCGCCATGAGCGGGCTTGGCGACACCATGGCGCCGGGGCAGATCAGCCGATTGAGCCAATCGGATGCCGTGGCGTTCCGGGCCAGCTTTGACGGTCCCATCCCGCCGCCCAGCCAGCGCTATTGGCGCGGCCCGATACTGTGGGAGACGGACGGAGAAGGCTGGCAAACAGGGCGCTTATGGGAGGAGTTGGCGAGCACGCAACCGCCGCCGTTCACCCGGACCGGTCAGGCCGTCACCTACACCGTGACCCTGGAACCCCATAACCGCCGCTGGTTATACGCCCTTGACCTGATCGACGGCGCGCCGCCCGCGGCGAAGATCGCCCCGGACTTTTTGTTGCTCAACGGCACGCCGTTGCGGGAAAGAAGGCGTTATACGGTGACCTCCTATCCCGACGGCGTCGCCTCCCGCCTCACCCCCTTCGAGCGCCGGCGCGCCTTGCAAGTGCCCACGGTCGGCAATCCCCGGGCACGGGCCCTGGCGCGCGGCTGGCGGGCACGCTACCGCTATCCCGCCGAGGTGGTTCAACAGGCCTTGCGGATGTATCGCGAGGAACCGTTCGTCTATACCCTGCAGCCGCCCACCATCGACCGGGACTTCGTCGATACCTTTTTATTCAAAACCCGCAAGGGCTTTTGCGAGCACTACGCCGCCAGCTTCAGCTTTTTGATGCGGGCCGCCGGTATCCCGGCGCGGGTGGTCACCGGCTATCAGGGCGGCGAACTCAACACCGTCGGCAATTACCTGATCGTGCGTCAGCGCGATGCCCATGCCTGGGCGGAGGTCTGGCTGGACGGCGTGGGCTGGACACGGGTGGATCCCACCGCGGCGGTGGCTCCGGAACGCATCGAACTCAGTATCGACAACGGCCTGCAGCCACTCGGCGAAGCCGTTCGTTTCAAGGTGCCGCAGGCGGCATGGCTGCGCAATCTGTGGCAGGAGACGCTTTACGGTTTGGACGCCCTGAACAACAAATGGAACCAATGGGTATTGAGTTACGGACCGGATCGCCAGGCGCAGCTGCTGGGGTGGCTGCGTCTCGGCGGTTTGAGCTGGCAGGCCGGTGCGGTGCTGCTGTTGGCGGCGGCGGGCGGCTTAGCGCTGTGGATCGTGGTGCAACTGCTTAAACGGGAACGACGTCCCTCCGACCTCAGTATCCTCGCCTATCAAGGCTTTTGCCGGAAGCTGGCGAGACGGGGTCTGCCCCGCCTCGCCCATGAAGGCCCCTCCGCCTTCGCCGCACGGGTCTCCGCGCGCCGCCCCGAGCTGGCGGGTCAGGTCCACGCCATTACCAAACTATACGTCGCGTTGCGCTATAGCCCGCACCACACACTGGCGGCGATCGAGAGATTGCGCCGCGCGGTGCAACGCTTCCAGCCGTAAGCCATGTCTTGCCGATCGGATGCATTGATCTCCTACCGCCATCGTTGAAAATATCCACGCCATGGCGTGATAGCTTGATTTACCTCTATTAACCCCCGCTTATTGTTACAAGAGCGGCTTGCGCGTCTCATCACGATGATGTCTAATGCCGTAGGAGTCGGAAGCAAGAATAACAATATCACCCCTGTAATTGGACATTCGTCGCCGCGCTAGGAAAGGGGGTCCTGACTGGGTCGAAACTATGCGCCATAGTAATAACAACTCTCCGCCTCGCACGCGGTCCACGCTCACCCAGAAACAGCAGCGGCTTTTGGATTGTATCCGCCAGCTGCACCTTGACTACAGGCGGGACAGCGACACCCAGGACTTATTCGCCGCGCTGCTGGACAAGCTCCTAAGTCTCACCGACAGCCCCTACGGCGCCGGCGGTGAGGTCTTGCTCGACGTCAAGGGCGAACCGTATTTCAAAACCCGTGCGGTCATTTACCCGACGGACGCGGCCCCCGATGAACTCGACCCGCTGTTCAAGAAAGTAATCGGCCGCGGCCGCGCGCTTGTCGCGGAAAATCCCAAGACCAGCCGTAGCGGCGCAGATCGCGGATTTCCGCAGGCTTTCCTGGGACTGCCCATCTATAGCGGCAAGACCCTCATTGGCGCCGCGATCATGGCGAACCGTCCCGGCGGTTACGATAAAAAAACGGCCGAGTTTGTCCAACCCCTGCTTTACAGCTTCGCAAGCCTTCTCCAGGCTCACCACAGCGAACAACAGCTGAAGCGGGCGGCGCAGGAACTGCAACGGGAAATCAAGGGCCGTGAACGCATCGAAACCACACTGGAGGAAATTGCAACGGCCGTGTCTGCCAACACCGGCGTGGAGTATTTCGTCTCTTTAGTACAGCAACTCAGTACAATCCTGCATGTCGATGCCGCCTTCATCAGCATCCCCTCCGCCACCGATCCGGGCATTGCCGATGTCCTCGCCTTTATCGATCGTGGCGAGATGCAGGACGCGGATCATTACGTCCTCGCCGCCACGCCTTGCGAAAAAATCATCAAGGAGGGAGCGCAATATTGTCCTTCGGGACTGCAGGAAGAATTTCCGCATAGCGCCATAACAAAGGGATACGGTTGGGACAGTTATCTCGGCGTACCGTTGCGCGACGTATCCGGGAATATCTTTGGCCTGGTCTCGGTGGCGGACCGCAAGCCCATCCCCCATCGTCAACCCGCGGAGGACATCTTGCGGATCTGTGCCGCGCGCATCTCCGCCGAGTTGGCGCATCAACACGCCGAGA
>CAZOTG010000228.1:0-4282 GCA_964582585.1 uncultured Chromatiaceae bacterium
CATGCTGCCCCAGCAAGGCGCCGCGCAGAACATCCAGCACCAGACCCACCGACCAGCCGATCCCAACGCCTACCCGTTGCGGCAGGGCCAGGCACCAGTAGATCAACACCATCGCCGGCCATTCCGGACGCAACAAGACCAGCCAGTCGGGCATAGGCATGATCTCCAGCAACAAGGCCACGATAAAGCTGGCGACGATAACCCAGCCGTGATGATGTGGTGTCGGCAGGGCCATGGCTCATTGCCCCTCGCCGGTGGCCGCCGGTGCCTGATCGGAACCGGGCGGGCAGGGGCCCTGCTCGGGGTCGCAGGCGCCCTCCTCCTGTTCCGCCGGAGTAGTCCACACCAGCAACACCTCGCGGCTCTGTTCCAAGCGTGCCGTGGGCCGCGCCGTCACCTCGGCGAAAGATTCACCGGGATTGCGTTCCACCTTTGCCACCACTGCCACCGGATACCCCGGCGGAAAGCGTCCGCCGAGACCGGAAGTCACCAACAGATCGCCCTCTTGGATATCGGCATTCAGCGGCAGGTGTGGAACCTCCAGGCGATCCGCCGAACCGGTGCCCAGCGCAATGGCGCGCAGGCCGTTGCGATTCACCACCACGGGAATGGCATGACTGGGATCGGTAATCAACATAGCGGTACTGGTGAACGGCGCAACATGGACCACCTGGCCCATCACCCCCTCGGCATCCACGATAGGCTGGCCGGTCACAACGCCGTTATGGCTGCCTTTATTGATCACGATGTCCTGGGAGAAGGGGTCGAAATCCACCTCCAGCAGCTCGGCCACCAGCACCCGTTCCCCCACCTTGAAGGAAGAATCCAACAGAGTCCGCAACCGGGCGTTCTCCGCCTCCAGCGCCGCCATCTTCTGCAGACGGGCGCTCTGCAGCAACTCCCGGGAGCGCAATTCGGCGTTTTGTTCCTCGAGGGTCTCGTGGCTGGTCAAGGCTTCGCTCAGCCACTCGCCGGCGCCAATGGGCAGGGTCAGCAGATATTGCAGGGGAGATACCGCCAGAGACAACGCGGAGCGCACGCTCTCTAAATGGTGCTGGCGATGATCGACGGTCATCAACACCAGGGATACCACCACGAATACCATGAGACGGCTATTCTCGGAGGGTCCTCGTATGAAGAGCGGCTTAATGGAACCATCCCCCGCGGACTACCGGTATTGCGTCGAATATCCCTGTCGCCAAGGTAAGCTCACCGGTAATTTGACAGCTCTTGTCTTCCATGCCGCGCAGAGCCGTACCTCCTTATTAGTCGACCACAAAAACGTCGCCACCGCCTTCGTCGATCATTTCCAGGGCCTTGCCGCCGCCGCGCGCTACGCAAGTGAGCGGATCTTCGGCTACCACCACGGGCAAACCGGTCTCTTCCGTCAGCAGACGATCCAGGTCGCGCAGTAAGGCACCGCCGCCGGTGAGCACCATGCCGCGTTCGGCGATATCGGCGCCCAGGTCCGGCGGGGTCTGTTCCAGCGCGGTCTTCACAGAACCGACGATACCGGACAGCGGATCCTGCAATGCCTCCAGTATTTCATTGCTGTTGAGTTTGAAGCTGCGCGGCACGCCCTCGGAGAGATTGCGGCCCTTTACCTCCAGCTCGCGCACCTCCTTGGCGGGATAGGCGGAACCGATCTCATGCTTGATCTTCTCCGCGGTGGACTCGCCGATCAGGGTGCCGTAATTGCGCCGCACGTAGTTGATGATGGCCTCGTCGAAACCGTCGCCGCCGATGCGCACCGAGGCGGAGTAGACGATGCCGTTCAGGGACATGATCGCCACCTCGGTGGTGCCGCCGCCGATGTCCAGCACCATGGAGCCGCGCGCCTCGCTCACCGGCATGCCGGCGCCGATGGCCGCCGCCATGGGCTCTTCGATGAGATACACCTCGCGCGCGCCGGCGCCCGCCGCGGATTCCTTGATGGCGCGCCGCTCCACCTGGGTGGAGCCGCAGGGCACGCAGATCAACACCCGCGGGCTGGGATGGAAGAAACGCGTCTCATGCACCTTGTGGATGAAGTACTGCAACATCTTTTCGGTGATGGTGAAATCGGCGATCACGCCATCCTTCAAAGGACGGATCGCGGTGATGTTGCCGGGGGTCCGGCCGATCATGGCCTTGGCCTCGGCGCCCACCGCGGCGATGGCCTTGGGTCCGCCCGGCCCGCGGTCCTGACGCACCGCCACCACCGACGGCTCGTTCAGGACGATGCCCTGGCCACGGACATATATAAGAGTGTTGGCGGTCCCCAGGTCAATGGACAGGTCGTTGGAAAAAATTCCCCGAAGGCGTTTGAAGAACATAGAGATGGGTTATCCTGTGGCAAGAGGTATATGATTCGGCTTCCCTGCCCATTGCCATGCAAAGGGCCCGTATTTCAGCCGTGGGTAATTTAACAACCCCCGGGGGTTTGGGGCAAGCTGATAAGTGTGATAAGTTTCGCAGCTTCCAAAAGTCATGGAGTCACTCAATCCCGTGAGTTTACAACGTTCCGACATCGAAAAGATCGCCCATCTGGCGCGTCTGGCGATCGCCGAGGAAGACATTCCCCGTTACGCTCGTGAACTGTCCAACATCCTGCAGATGGTGGAACAGATGAACGGCGTAGACACCCGCACCGTCGTTCCTATGGCACACCCCATGGAGGCCGGTCAAAGACTGCGCAGCGACCAAGTCACCGAGACCGACCAACGGGAGCAGTTTCAAGCCATCGCCCCCCAAGTGGAGGCGGGCTTATACCTGGTGCCCAAGGTTATCGAATGATACGGGCCAACACTTTAGCAGAGTCCTAAGGAAAGTCGCGCGATGCACAACCGAACCCTTGCCGAGCTCGCCCGGGCGTTGCGCAACAAGGAATGCTCCAGCGTCGAGTTGACCCGCCATTTCCTCGGCCGCATCGGCCAACTGGACGGCCGGCTCAACAGTTTTATTACGGTATGCGAGGAACAGGCGCTGGCCGCCGCCGCCGCCGCCGATCAACGCCTTCAACAGGGCGAGGCCGGCGCCCTCACCGGCATCCCCTTCGCCCATAAGGATATTTTCTGTACCCAGGGGATCAAGACCAGCTGCGGTTCCAAGATGCTGGACAGCTTCATCGCCCCCTACGACGCCACCGTGGTCAGCCGGCTCAAGACGGCGGGCGCGGTGATGCTGGGAAAGACCAACATGGACGAATTCGCCATGGGATCATCCAACGAGACCAGCTTTTACGGCGCGGTGAACAATCCCTGGGATACGGCGGCGGTGCCCGGCGGCTCCTCCGGCGGTTCGGCGGCGGCGGTGGCGGCGCGGCTCACCCCCGGCGCCAGCGGCACCGATACCGGCGGCTCCATCCGCCAACCGGCGGCGCTGTGCGGCGTCACCGGCATCAAACCCACCTACGGGCGAGTGTCGCGCTACGGCATGATCGCCTTCGCCTCCAGCCTCGACCAGGGCGGCCCCATGGCGCGCACCGCGGAGGATTGCGCCCTGCTGCTGGGCGCCATGGCGGGTTTCGACCCCCGCGACTCCACCAGCGTGGAGCAAGCGGTGCCCGATTACAGTGCCGATCTCAACAATAACATCGCCGGGCTCAAGATCGGCCTGCCCAAGGAATATTTCGGCGAAGGCCTGGACCCGATGGTGACGAGCGTCATCGAGACCGCCATTGACGAGTTCAAGAAACAGGGCGCCGAAGTGGTGGAAGTTTCACTGCCCAACACCGCCCTGGCCGTGCCCACTTATTATGTGGTGGCGCCGGCGGAGGCCTCCTCCAACCTGGCGCGTTACGACGGCGTGCGCTTCGGCCACCGCTGCGACGAGCCCAGGGACCTCATGGACATGTACAAGCGCTCGCGGGGTGAGGGTTTCGGCGCCGAGGTCAAGCGCCGTATCATGATCGGCACCTATGTGTTGTCGGCGGGCTATTACGACGCCTACTACCTCAAGGCGCAGCAACTGCGGCAGCTCATCAGCCAGGATTTCAAGGAGGCCTTTAACACCGTGGACGTGATCATGGGGCCCGCCACCCCCACCACGGCCTTCAATCTCGGCGAAAAGGTCGATGACCCGGTCACCATGTATCTGTCGGACATCTACACCATCGCCGTCAATCTGGCGGGACTGCCCGGCATGTCCGTCCCGGCGGGCTTCGTCGGCAAAAGGCCGGTGGGCCTGCAACTGATCGGCAATTACTTCGACGAAGCGCGCCTGCTCAACGTCGCCCACCGCTACCAACAGGCCACCGACTGGCACGCGCGCTGCCCGGAAGGATTTGAATAGAATTTTTTTG
>CAZOTG010000229.1:0-4261 GCA_964582585.1 uncultured Chromatiaceae bacterium
CCAAGCGAGCTGGATAGAGGCGTTGCAAGACACCCTCGGTGAGGCCATTCAGGGCTTAATCAAACTCATCCCCAATGTCTTGACCGCCGCCTTGATCGTCGTGATCGGATGGCTGCTGGCCAGGCTGATACGCGGACTGATCGTCCGCGGCATCCATGCCCTGGATCACCTGTTGCACCGGTTCACCTCCCATCAGGCAACGCGCCCGCCATTGGCGCAGGAACGCTCCGTCAAGGCCATAGGGGCCCTCTTCTATTGGGCGGTCATCCTGCTGTTCCTGACCGCCGCCACCCAGGTCCTGGGGATGGGGATATTTTCCGACTGGCTGAGCGGCATCATGCAGCACCTCCCGGCGGTAATCGCCGGCATCCTCATCCTGGTGGCAGGCCTGGTCTTCAGCCTGATGGCGAAGGATCTGGTCACGGCGGCCGCCACCTCCGCCCATATCGCCTATGCCGCACTGTTGGGCCGGACCGCGCAGATCCTGATCTTTTCCACCGCCCTGGTGGTGGGCATCGATCAGATGGGAATCAACATCACCTTTCTGATCGTCATCGCCGCCGTCACCCTCGGATCGGTGTTCGGCGGTCTGGCGCTGGCCTTTGGTCTGGGGGCGAAAAACGTGGTCAACAACGTCCTGGCCGCCCATTACGTGCGCCAGAACTATCAAATCGGCGATACCGTGGCGTTTAGCGGCATCAAAGGTCGCATCACCCACATCACCAATGTCAGCATCGTAGTGGAACACGAGAGGGGACAGACCCATATCCCCACGTCGCTGTTTTTGACCGAGCAGTCCACGCGCGTGGAAGAAAGCCGCAATCATGATCAACGACCTGGACCTTAGCCATCGATTTTGCGAGAAGCACCCCTCCGACGCGGCCTCGATCCTGGTCCGTCTGCCCGCCGAGTATGCCGCCGGCTTCATAAGCACCCTGCCCCCCGCGCAAGGGATAATCCTCGTTCACCACATGCCGACGGCCTACACCACCCAGTTGCTCTCCTGTTTCGAGGACGACTACAGCGCGCGACTGCTTGCCCACGCCGACTTTTCCACTGCGGCAAGGTTACTGCGCCCACTGCCCGCCCGGCAACGCGAGCAATTGATGGCACAGATGGATACCGCACAGACCACACAACTGTCGCGGATTTTCTCTTATCCCCCGGGCAGCGTCGGCAACCTGGTCGAAATTCCGCTATTGACGGCGCTCGGCGATTGGAACGTGAAGCATGCCCTGCGGGAATTAAAAAAAATCCGGCGTCGCTCTCTTTTTGACTTTCCGGTGGTCGACGATGAACATCGCTTTCTCGGCCTGGTCACCGTACATACTTTATTGAACGCACGCGACACTCGCCGTCTCGACGAGCTATGCACTGCAAATGAAGCGGTACTGCCTGCCCACGCTACCATCGCGTCCATCCTGCACCACCCCGTCTGGGAAAGAAGCCTCGCCATCCCCGTCATCGACAGCGAAGGGATGTTGCTGGGCCTGCTGCACCGCACTTCGCTCAATGCCCATTTGTCCGGCACCTCAAGCATCCAGACACAAGAATTGCTGGCACCGGCCCTGACGATTGCCGAGCTGTACTGGGCCGCGTCTTCCTCGATCATCACCATGCTCGGAAAAAAACCGCCTCACAACGAAGTCAAATAATTCATTTATTGGAGTTGTGCCATGCCCAATGCCGCCACCGCCGTCAACGCCCTCAACAAGGTCTTCATCCGCCAATATCCGGGCGAGATCGCCGCCTGGTTGAGCGACTTGTCGCAGAAAGAGGCCGTGGCCGCCGTGACCCGCATCCCGGCCAACATGATAGCGGCCATATGGGGAAGGCTCCCCGCCCATGTGACACGCTCCCTGCTCACCAACCTGCCCCTGGAACAAGGGCGTGACATTTTAATGCGCATCGACCCCTCCGACGCGGCCCTGACCCTGCGCAGCCTGGAAGCCGAGCTTCGGGAAAATTACCTGGAGCGTATCGAACCGCTGTTTGCCAAGGAACTGCGGCGGCTGATGAGCTATCCGGCCGACAGTGCCGGCGCCTTGATGAATCCCGCCATCATCACCTTCCAGGCCGACGCCGGGGTACAACAAACCCTCAAGCAGCTGCGCCGCCATCGCGGCAGCGTGGGTCGCCATGTCTTCGTCGTCGATGAGCATGGCCATCTCGAGAGCACCGTCGATGTCCAGGACCTGGCCCTCGCCCCCGGCAAGATCAATCTGGCGGTGCTGGCCCGCCCCGCCAAGATCATGGTCGACGTCATGGCGACACGGGAAGAGATCGCCGAGATCCTGGAGACGCACAAGATCAGCGAGTTGCCGGTGATCGACAGCCAGGGCCGCTTGATGGGCATCATCCGCTACGACGCGCTGATCAGCGCCGTGCAAAAGGAAACCAGCGCGGACATTCAGACCATGGTCGGCGTCAGCAAAGACGAGCGCGCCCTGTCGTCCATCCCCTTCGCGGTGCGCAAGCGCCTCCCCTGGCTGCAGATCAACCTGGCCACCGCCTTCGTCGCCGCCGCGGTGGTGGGCCTGTTCGAAGACACTATCGCCCGCATCACCGCACTGGCGGTGCTATCGCCCATCGTCGCCGGCCAGGCGGGCAACACCGGCGCCCAGGCCCTGGCGGTCACCATGCGCGGTCTTGCCCTGCACGAGATCAGCGCACATCACTGGGTGCGCATGCTGTACAAGGAAATGAGCACGGGCTTCATCAACGGCGTCGCCATCGCCCTGACCACGGCCTTTTTCGTCTACCTCTGGTCGCAGTCCCTCAGCCTGGCCGCGGTGATCGCCTCCGCCATGGTACTCTCCATGGTCGCCGCGGGCTTCGCCGGCGCCATCATCCCCCTTGCGCTCACCATGCTGGACCAGGACCCGGCGCAGTCCTCCTCCATCATCCTGACCACGGTGACCGACGTGGTGGGCTTCTTCACCTTCCTGGGAATCGCCACCCTGGCGGCATCGGCGGGATGGCTGAGTTGACACTTTAAGATTCCAACGTAAAGGCGTGAAGATTTTTGTAGTAGGCACACTAACCACCCTCTCCAGCCCATGCTCCCTACATCACCTGCCTAAACGAAAGAATTTGTGATAAACGTAATCAGAAATCTAAATAGGGTGAGTAGAAGATGATCCTGGTATTCCTGATAAATTGTTTGGTGGTTGCAATTGCAGTGACTGTCCATTACGAATTTCTTTATCGTGTAACGATATATGTTCCAAAAATGAAAATTAAGCACCGCTTCAGGATAGTGTTTGGCGTCTTCGGCGCCTTAATCGCTCATTCAATTGAGATATGGATTTTTGCTGCTGTCTATTACTTCATGAACTCTGCAAGCAACTGGGGGACGCTGACCGGAAACTTCAACGGCACTTTGATGGATTGCGGATATTTCTCGTTCACCGTTTTTACCACCCTTGGCTTCGGTGATATAGAACCAAACGGCAACTTGAGATACCTGACCGGAATTGAATCTTTAACAGGTTTGGTACTTATAACCTGGACAGCATCCTTCTTATATTTTGAAATGCAAAGGTACTGGACCGCAAAATAGCAAAGACATATCTTAGATTTAGCAAATATTTCAGGAGGCTGCGATCTGCACTTAATGATTACAAACCAGCGATGCAGAGGCGCAGAGATTCGGCATGGGCTAATCGACCTATACCATCCCTATAGGCAAAAAATTCTATTTCTACAATGCCTTTTGTGATAAACATAATCCAAACCCGAAATGGGATAGGCGGATTCCGTCTATTCCAATATTCCGGAATCCGGATATTAGACTGTTAGACGTAAGAAAATACTTTATGACCATTGAAGTGATTAAGGATATTGCAACTAGAGCAAGAGCTATCATGGATGAACACCATGATAATTTAAGCAGAGTCTATTTCGGTAGCTTCCCCGGTGGTGCGTGTGGAAACATCAGCGATATGCTGGCACTTTATATGGGCAAGAAGGGAATCAGACAAATTGAATATGTTTGGGGCAGAAGAAATGGTCGATCTCACGGGTGGCTTGAAATCGAAGAAAATATTATTGATATAACCTCAGACCAGTTCGACGATGGCCAGGGTGCTGTCTATGTTGGAAAATCTACGGATTTCTATAATTCATTTACCGAGCAATTTCGATCAACTCCAAGTATCTCTAGTTGCCTTGTTGGCGCTTACAACAAATTTGAAAAATTAATGGAAGAAAACGTCTAACAATGCAAATTCACTCGGACACATTTCCGCGGCGCTACGTT
>CAZOTG010000230.1:0-4254 GCA_964582585.1 uncultured Chromatiaceae bacterium
GAGATGGACGTACATGCTGAAACTGCCCACGGTGTGCTGCGGGCGGCCGCTGCGGTCGAGGACGGCGACGGGGTGGTGGATGTCCTTGATGCCGACCTTGTCGATGGCGAGGCGGCGCACATCGGGGCCGCCCTGGACGTCGACGATGGAAACGGTGGCTTGTGTCATGTCGTTCACTGATTCAATCCTCCGTATAGTGCACGCAGGCCCGCTCGGTTTCCCACAGGGTGACGGCACCGACCCGGGTGCGTTCCCCGTTTAAACTACCGGATAACTGCCGGTACAGATACGCGGCTATATTCTCCGCCGTGGGGTTGACGGCATCGAAGGGTTTTATCTCGTTGAGATGACGGTGGTCAAGGTGGGCCAGCGCCTCTTTGGTCGCCGTCTTGATACCCTTGAAGTCGATGCCCATTCCCACTTCATCCAGGGCCGTGGCCACCACCTCTACCTCCACCTTCCAGTTATGGCCGTGTAATTGACTGCATTCGCCGTCATAGCCGCGCAGGGCGTGGGCGGCGGCGAAGTCGCTGACGACCTTCAATGTGTATTTCGAAGCCATGGGAACCGGCAATTATAAACTAATTCAGTAGGAGTTTATCCGGGCCGCCGGTTTTTGGGGGGAATGCCGTTTGAAATGGCTGTCAATTTGGCTAAGGATGCCTTCGGCGGTGAGCCCGCATTCCGCCAGCAATTCGCTGCGGCTGCCTTGCTCCACGAAGCGGTCCGGCAAACCCATGTGAATCAGGGCGGGGAACAGTTCCCGGGCGGCCAGACTCTCGCCGACGGCACTGCCCGCGCCGCCCAGCACTACGTTTTCCTCCACGGTTACCAGTAGTTCGTGAGTCGCGGCGAGGCGCGCCAGCAGTTCATCATCCAGCGGTTTGACGAAGCGCATATTGACTACTGTGGCGTCCAGGCGCTCTCCCGCCTGGAGGGCCGCCTGCACCATGCTGCCGAAGGCCAGCAGGGCGGTGGTCCGACCTTCACGCAGGATGTCCGCCTTGCCGACGGGTAATGTGGACAGACCCTTTTGCACGGGTACGCCAGGGCCGGTGCCACGGGGATAACGCACCGCCGCGGGCTGGTTCAGGTCCACCGCCGTGGACAACATCTGGCGGCACTCGTTCTCATCGGCGGGGGCCATGACCACCATGTTGGGAATACAGCGCAGGTAGCTGAGATCGAAGCTGCCGGCGTGAGTGGGTCCGTCCGGCCCCACCAAGCCCGCCCGGTCGATGGCAAACACCACCGGCAGGTTTTGGATGGCCACGTCGTGGATCAATTGGTCGTAGCCGCGCTGCAAAAAGGTGGAATAGATGGCGACAACCGGTTTCAGGCCCTCACAGGCCATGCCCGCCGCCAGGGTGATGGCATGTTGCTCGGCGATGCCCACGTCGAAATAGCGATCGGGATATTGTTCTGAATAGGCCACCAGCCCTGAGCCCTCGCGCATGGCCGGGGTAATGGCCACCAGGCGTGGGTCGTGGGCCGCCATGTCGCACAGCCACTGGCCGAATACCTCGGTGTAGGTGGGTGCGGTGGCCTTGCCCGCGCTCATGGTGCCGGTGCGGTGATCGAAGGCCGGGACGCCGTGATAGGTGCAGGGGTTGTCCTCGGCGGGTTTGTAGCCCTTGCCCTTCTTGGTGACCACATGCAGGAACTGCGGTCCCTTCAGGTCGCGCAGGTTGCGCAGGGTCTTCACCAGGGTCGGCAGGTCGTGGCCGTCGATGGGGCCGATGTAATTGAATCCCAGTTCCTCGAACAAGGTGCCCGGGATCACCATGCCCTTGACATGTTCCTCGGCGCGGCGCGCCAGCTCCCACACCGGCGGCATGTTTTTCAGGACTTTCTTGCCCTGTTCGCGCATGGTCACATAGAGCTTGCCGGATAGCGCCCGTGCCAGGTGATTGGACAGTCCGCCCACGTTGGGCGAGATGGACATGTCGTTGTCGTTGAGGATCACCAGCAGATCGGTATGGAGGTCGCCGGCATGATTGAGCGCCTCGAAGGCCATGCCCGCGGTCATGGCGCCGTCGCCGATCACCGCGGCCACCTTACGGTCCTTGCCTTCCCGCTGCGCGGCGATAGCCATGCCCAAGGCCGCGCTCACCGAGGTGCTGGAATGTCCCACCCCGAAAGCGTCATAGGGGCTTTCCTCCCGTTTCGGAAAGCCGGCGACACCCTCCTTCTGGCGCAGGGTGGTCATGCGCTCGCGACGCCCGGTGAGGATCTTGTGGGTATAGCTTTGATGGCCCACGTCCCATACCAGGCGGTCATCCGGGGTGTTGTAGACATAGTGCAGGGCGATGGCCAGTTCCACCGTGCCGAGATTGGCCGCCAGGTGGCCGCCGGTGCGACCCACCGACTCCAATAAAAATTGTCGTACCTCCGCCGCCAGGTCCTGGAGCTGCCGCTCGCCGAGCAGCCGCAACTCGCCGGGGGAGGCGATGGCGCTCAACAGTGGGAAGTGGCTGCTAGTGGGCATAGTCCGGCACGGGGGTAAACCCCAAATTATGGTTGGCCGGGCCATGACTTGCAAGCGAATGCTGGTGATGTTCGCTTATCAATGAGCGCGGTCCACGATATAGTGGGACAGCTCCCGCAAGGGGTCGGCCCGTTGGTCCAGGTCGGCCAGGCTGTCGAGGGCCTCCTCATGAAGGGCCAGCGCCCGTTCCTTGGCCTCGGCCAGGCCCAGCAGGGAGGGATAGGTGGGTTTATTACGTGCCAGGTCCGCGCCTTGCTGCTTGCCCAGGGTTGAGGTTTCGCCCTCGACGTCCAGGATGTCATCGCGGATCTGGAAGGCCAGTCCCACGCATTTGGCGTAACGATCCAGGCGCTGCAGGGCGGCGGGGTCCAACCCCGTTGCGCTCAGGGCCGCCAGGCGTATCGCGGCGCGGATCAGGGCGCCGGTTTTGTGGATATGCATGTCTTCCAATTCGGCGATGTCCACGCTGCGGCCCACCACGGCAAGGTCAATAGCCTGTCCCCCAACCATGCCGCGGGAGCCGGCGGCCAGCGCCAGGGTGTCGATCATGGTCAGGCGCGCCTGGGATTCCGCGGTGATGGCGGGGTCATGGGCCAGGATATAAAAGGCCAGGGCCTGCAGTGCGTCCCCGGCCAGGATGGCCGTGGCCTCATCGTAGGCGCGATGGCAGGTGGGCTTGCCGCGCCGCAAGTCATCGTCGTCCATGGCGGGCAGGTCGTCGTGAATCAACGAGTAGGCATGGATCAATTCCAGGGCGCAGGCCGGGCCGTCCAGGGCCTCGTTGTCCACGCCGAGTGCCGCGCCGGCGGCGTAGACCAGGATGGGACGCACCCGTTTGCCGCCGCCCAGCACCGCGTAGCGCATGGCCTCGTGAAGCCGGGTGGGGTGGAGGTTGGCGGCGGGGAGCCAGCGGTCCAGGGCCTGTTCCACCCGCGCCTGCCACACAGGCATCAGGGCCTCCAGCCGGGCCATGCCGTCAGCCTTCATCGCTGAATGGCTTGGTCTCGGTGGTGCCGCCCTTTTCGACCAGGACCTGCACCTTTTGCTCCGCCGCTTGCAGGGCCTGCTGGCATTGGCGAGTCAACTGAATGCCGCGCTCGAAATATTGCAGCGATTCTTCCAGGCGGATGTCGCCCTGTTCCATCTTTTCCACCAGGGTTTCCAACTCTTTCAATGCGGTCTCAAAATCGACGGGGGTATTCTTTTTTGCCAAGGTCACGACTCCTCTTGCGAAGCGGCTCACGTTAGCGCAGGGTAAAGAATCGGTCAACGGAACAAACCGGGGGTTGAGAAATGGCGCGATGCGTGGCTGAAAAAAACCGGTGGTTGACAGCATCGCGAGGGCTGGTTTAGAGTGAGATTTCAATTTAGACTAAGTCTAAACTCTCGCTTTCCCGGCAGGGGCTAGGACAAACTTTAACAGTAGAAGGAGGAATCGGAATGGCGCTCAAAGACAGCAAAACCGAACAGAATTTGAAGGCCGCCTTCGCCGGCGAATCACAGGCGAACCGCCGTTATCTTTATTTCGCCGCCAAGGCGGACGTGGAAGGCTACAACGACGTGGCCACGGTATTCCGCTCCACTGCGGAGGGTGAAACCGGTCATGCCCATGGCCATCTTGAGTATCTGGAAGAAGTCGGCGATCCCGCCACCGGCCTGCCCATCGGCGGCACCGCGGAAAACCTCAAGGCCGCCATTGCCGGCGAGACCCACGAGTACACCGACATGTATCCGGGTATGGCCAAAACGGCCCGCGAGGAAGGCTT
>CAZOTG010000231.1:0-4249 GCA_964582585.1 uncultured Chromatiaceae bacterium
CCTCTCCGCCATACCTAAAGAGAAGCGACTGTCCTTAGATGGTCTACCCAAGCGGGATTCGAACCCTCGTGGACCCAATCAGCCGGGTTCGACGACCGGAGCGCGCGAAGCGCGCGCAGGGAGAACGCCGCGCAGCGGCGGCCCCGAAGGGGTGAGACCCGAAGGGCCGAATAGGAGCTCCCTCTCCGCCAATCAAGTAAGTTGCGCTAATTTCTTAATAATACTGTTCACTGAAAAATATTGATGTGGTATGTGCTGTGGTACAGTGCTGCGGCTGGCAGGGCCCGGTCACGACGTCTGTTCCGCAGTGTTATGCGTCGCCATGTTGACATGGCCGGGTTGAACGAAATAGGGCGAAAGCCCGGCGCGCACTGGCCACATTCGCGGGAAATATTCTGCGTCAAGAGGTGATATTGCCAGGGATCCGCGACCCGTGGCCACTTATATCAGGTGCGATAAACTCTACCCGCGAGGAGTTGAATCGGGCAGGTGGACTTCATGGATGAGCGAGCCCGATGTTAAGGAGTCTCTGAACAAGTCTCCTACTCAACGGATGAGATTCTAGATTTACGTCTGCGTAAGTTGTCAATGCCTGAGTGTTGAAGAAAATCACATCAGGATCAGCTCAGTCATCGCCCCACTTGCGGAGTTTGTCCGGATCGACTTCGCTTTGCTCCTTCTTGGCCCGACGGTTTAGCTTCATTAAGTAGCGAATAAAGCCTATGGCGATGAACAGAAATATCGCTAAACCAATAGCTGTAAGCGATTTCATTCGGCGTACCCCTGAGCAACGTTTGACTGCCGTCAATCACGCAGTATCCTAGGAGGGATCTAATTTTCATTGACTATAGGCATCCGTTCAGCGAGTTGCAAATTATCTCGACGAGGCCGGGATTGGTCTCCTGTGCATGACTAATTCGTGGTCATGTGGCAACCGTCGGCCGCGGAGGTGTACAACGGATACTCAACCCCTGCACATAGACTATACACAGCGGATTTATCGAGAGCGCGGCTGGAGCGACGAATAAGGGTAGCATCCCCTTTTTAGCGGAAAGTCCAGTAGAGAGTCAGGGATGAATTGTTGTTCATTTCACCGGAGACCAGAGGCAGTAACAATTCTAATGCGCAAGGATAACATTCCTCGGATTTTCTCGCAGACGCCGAAAAAACAAAACTACGGCCGCTGAATTCGTACGGTGTGTACTAGCTGCCGCGCAAAACCTCATCTGATAAAATCGGGTTGATGCTTACAACGGGATGGTGGTGATCTTTGATTGTTTCATGGGGAGGAACACTCGATGGGCCAATATGTTGAAGCTGACTGGCTAACGCGCTATGACAGAATATTTAGGCTGATACAGAGCCGCGTAGCCGATCAGATAAAAATCCCTTTTGAGGTCCGCTTATGGGGAGACCACAGCTATCGCTTTGGCAAAGGTGAACCCGCCGTCAAGGTCCTGGTCAAGGATCGAGACGGATTGGCCGCCCTCAGCGGACTGGATGAGCTCAAGATTTGCGAGGCGTACATGGCCGGCAGCCTGGACGTCGTAGGGGATATGCTGGGCTTCGTCAGCCTTCGAGGCATGTTGAGCGATCATCATCCTCTGCACAGGCTGTGGCGACGGATAACGCCGCTGTTCATCGGTCGGGAACAGACCGACCGCCAGGCGATCGCCAGCCACTATGACTATGAGAACCAATTCTATCTCACGTTTATGGATCCAACGCGCTGCTATTCGCAGGCGGTGTTCGAGCGGGATGATGAAACGCTGGAGGCGGCGCAGCGCCGCAAGCTGGATTTTGCTATTGATTCCTGCCGGCTCAAGCAGGGAGATCGCGTCCTGGATGTCGGTGGTGGTTGGGGTGCCTTCACTGAGCATGCCGGGCGGCGCGGCATAGAGGTCACCTCGCTGACGATATCGAGCCACTCGGAGGCATTCTTGACGGACTTGATTCAGCGGCTGCAACTTCCCTGCCGAGTGGTGAACCAAGACTTCTTGGAGTACAGCTCACCCGAAGCTTATGACGCCATCGTCATTTTGGGGGTAATGGAGCACCTTCCCGATTATCCGGCCGTGCTGAGGCAGTTTCAGGGCTTACTGAAACCGGGTGGACGGGTGTACCTCGATGCCAGCGCCTTCCGGGAGAAGTACTCCAAACCCACCTTCATCTCCCGCTATATCTTTCCGGGCGACCATTCCTACTTCTGCCTGCACGAGTTCCTGACCGCAGTGGCTAAAACGCCGCTGGAGGTGCTGGCGGTTCATAACGATCGCCACAGCTACTACCTCACCTGCAAGGCATGGGCCGAGAATCTGGAGGCCGCCCGGGACGAGATCATCAACCGCTGGGGCGAGATGCTCTATCGTCGTTTCCGTCTCTATCTTTGGGGCTCGGCTTACGCCTTTCTCAGCCGCGGGATGGATGCGTACCGGGTGGTCCTGCGGCGACCGGAGGATGCTTGATGCCAGTAGGGTGGCACGAATCCAGTTGCCCACGGGGTTTGTCGATTATCCTCTTGAAGCAGCGAAGCGTTGGAAGTTACACCGAGTCAGACGCATCCGCTTAAGGCGCCGTCGCCAGGACGATCTCCATAAGCGGAAAGTGATTGAGTTATTTATGGTTTTTCACTAAACCAAAGGGGAGCCAAACATTAAGAGCGAGACTGCGCTGCACTATAATCACCCCGACCAGTGCTCATACATGAACGCGCTGGGCGCGCCAATACCCACATATTAATAAATTCCTACGATTTAATTGCTTGGCCTAATGCGAGGTTATCGGAGACTGGTGCATACTACGGGAGTAGATGGTCCGCAGAGCGTCTATCCAACATCAAAGACATTTACAAGCTCTATGCGAAAGGCTTTCGTGGAGCGAATCAAATTCCGTTCCTGGAGAATGCGCAGACGATTACGGGTCTTGCGCTGGCGGCGCCCACGCAGTAGCCGGAGATTGCTGCCAGGACAAATATCAAGGAGAGGCTATGAGCGAACAAACACCAATTAGCCACCCGAAGGAGCGTCTTTTGCCATCGGACGTAGAGGGATTCGATTCCCTGGCCGAGCTTGCCCTGGATATGCGTTCGTCATGGAATCACGCCACCGACCAAGTGTGGCGACAGCTGGATCCTGTGCTGTGGGAGCTCACCCATAACCCGTGGGGTGTCCTACAGGCGGTCTCGCGGGAGAAACTCCAAGGAGTTTTAGCCGACCCCGCTTTCCGCAAAAACGTTGACGATCTGGTGCAGGCCCGGCGGGAAGCGGCGGAGGCGCCTGCGTGGTTTCAGCAAACCTACCCACAATCTTCGCTAAGTTGCGTTGCATATTTCAGTATGGAATTCATGTTGAGTGAAGCCTTGCCCATTTACTCTGGCGGGTTGGGTAACGTGGCCGGCGATCAACTCAAGGCCGCCAGCGATTTGGGCGTCCCTGTGATCGGCGTGGGACTGCTCTACCAGCAAGGTTATTTTCGCCAGGTGATCGACAAGGACGGCGCGCAACAGGCCCTCTTCCCGTATAACGATCCCGGACAGTTGCCTGTCACGCCCTTGCGCAAATCAAATGGGGAGTGGCTGCGCTTGGAGATCGCCTTGCCCGGGTACTCGGTCTGGTTGCGCGCCTGGCAAGTGCAGGTAGGCCGTGTGCAACTGTATCTACTGGACAGTAACGACGCAGCGAATTATCCCGCGCATCGCGGGATAACCAGCGAACTCTACGGCGGTGGGCCGGAGTTGCGCCTTAAACAGGAACTGCTGCTCGGGATAGGCGGATGGCGGTTGCTCGCCGCACTCGGCATCCAACCGGAAGTCTGCCACCTGAATGAAGGGCATGCGGCCTTCGCGGTGCTGGAACGCGCGCGATGCTTCATGGCAGAGACAGGGCAGCCCTTCGAAGTCGCACTGGCCGTCACGCGAGCGGGCAACCTCTTCACCACCCATACGGCGGTGGCTGCCGGCTTTGATCGTTTTGCTCCGGCGCTCATCGAGCAATACCTCGCCGGATATGCACGCACACAGCTTGATATAAGCCCTCACGATTTGCTGGCCTTGGGCCGCCAGAACCCGAACGACGCGTCGGAACCTTTTAACATGGCTTATCTGGCGATTCGCGGGAGCGGGGCGGTGAATGGCGTGAGCAGTCTGCACGGCAGGGTGAGCCGGCACCTCTTTGAACCGCTTTTTCAGCACTGGCCGGTGGAAGAAGTGCCTGTCGGACACGTGACCAACGGTGTTCACATGCCGACCTGG
>CAZOTG010000232.1:0-4237 GCA_964582585.1 uncultured Chromatiaceae bacterium
ATATGCATCGCAACGCGGCGCAGGTTCTCCAGCAGCGCCAACTGCAACATGATCGGAAATGCCCACAGTTCGCCCAGCTTTAGCGGTTCAGCGGTCTGGTAGGCGGCGACAAATTGGGTGGCGTTGTCGCTGTCGACACGACCATCCATGTGAGAGATCAACTCCAACGCCAGATCATAGATACGGGGGAACCCGGCGGACAGGCCATCCGCCAGTCGAGGCAACTGCCGGCTGTACCCGCGTGGAAGATGCCGACGCGCCAGACTGATCTGCTGCTCGATCAAATAGAAATTGTCGAGCAACCAGGCCTCTGCCGGCACGATCCGTTGTCCCGGCGTGACTGCGGCTGTCACAACGTCATACGCCGCCAGTAGAACGCGCGTATTGTCCGCCAGCCGTGGCAGCAACCTGTCCGGCCCGGGATGCGAATCGATTCTATGCTGGCCGGCCAGCGTTACCGCGTGACGCTTCAGTTGCTCGATGCTGAGCAACTCCGCGCGCAGCAATACGGTATCCTGGTCGTTGCGCAACGCATTTCGTGTACGCGCCGAAAATCCGAACCCTTTGATGACTATGACATTCTCCTCGCAATAATTCGTGACAGTCAGCGCAACACCGGCCTTATGGCCTGTGTTTACGGTTTCGCAAGGAAATAATTACCCCATATTAACGAGATAACGTGCACACCAACACTACAAACCGCATAGGCAACGGAATTCGTGCAGACCCTCTGGGCTTCTCGAGAAAAAAGGGGACACTCCCAATGGCACCACCTTAAGCAGAAAATTTCTGGGAGCTGAATGTCTCATAAGTTGTTGAGGTCCGGCTGCTCCTGCCGATCTGGCTTACCTGCCATTGGAGGGCGCGCTTGCGGCGACCAGCTGCGCAAATGCAAATCGCGCTGCGGGAAGGGTATCTCGATGCCGTACTTGCCAAGAGCGCCTTCTATCGCCCACAGGTAATCCGCGTTGACCGCGCCGGGCCGCTTGACGGCGTCCGAAGTCAGCCAGACGATGAGTTCGAAATCCAGGCTGCTGTCGCCGAACCCGGTCAACCATACCTGGGGCTTACGACTCTCAACATCGGTAAGGGTATGGGATACCGTAGCGGCCGCCTCCAGCACCGCCTTACGGACCAGCTCCTTGTTGGTGCCGTATGCCACCCCGAACGGCACGTGGATGCGCCGATAGACGTCGCGCATGGTCCAATTCATCACATGGCCGTTCACGAACACGGAATTGGGCACCACGATGTCGATGTTATCGTTGGTGGTGATTACCGTGCTACGGATATTGATCTCCCTCACCTCGCCGCTGATTCCGGATTCGAGCTCGATGTAGTCGCCGACCTTCAGGGATTTCTCGAACAGCAGCATCAAGCCGGCGATGAAATTACTCACCAGGGTCTGCATGCCGAAACCGACGCCCACGCCCAGGGCGCTGGCGAACAACGCGAACTTGCTCAGATCGATGCCGATGGCCGACATCCCGATCAGAAACCCGACCGTCATCACCACGTAGTGAAGCAAGCGGTTCAAGGTGTAAACCGATGCGCGGTTCATGTTGGGGCGGAATGCGGACAAGCGCTCTATGGCGCGCCGCCCGAGCTTGGAGATCCACCAGGCGATGGTGAGAATAAGGACGATGTGTATCACATCGAAGGTGGTCAGCTGGATATCACCGACCTCAAAAAGCGGTTTACTCATCCAGTCCCAGGCAAAATGCCAGGAAGAACCGGCTATCTTGCGGGACGCTTCGCCCATCACACCGAGACCGTCCGCCTGTCCCGGCGCATTTTCTGCAGCCGTTATGAAATTCGATATCCACTGCCAGCCGTTCATATCCAGCGCCTTCTGCGAAAAATAATCAACAGCACGGTCGCGATTCCGGCCATCACCCCCAGCAGGATAAAATAGCCGGCGCGGGAATGAAGCTCCGGCATATTCTCAAAGTTCATCCCGTAGATGCCCGCCAGAAATCCCAGCGGCACGAAGATGGCCGTTATGATAGTGAGAATTTTCATTATATTGTTGAGCCGATGGGAGGCCAGTGAAATGTAGCCGTCGATCAGGTCTGAGGCGATCTCATAATAGAGGGTCGACAGGCTGTTGGCGCGATCCTGATTCTCGTAGACATCATTGATCTCATGCAGGCGTTCCGCGCCGATACCCGGCGGCTGATGCGCGGCAAGTTTGGAGAATATCTGCACATGATATAGGAACACCCGGCGGAATTTACGCAGGTGTGTCTTGTAGCCGGTCAATTCCGCCAATATCTCGTCCCGCGGGTTGCTGACCATCTCCTGTTCGAGAGCCTCTATCCGAGGCTCCAGAATCAGCAATTTCTTTAGATAGCGATCGACGATGATCCTGGACAACCTCAGCGCCAGCGCATCGGCGCCACGGGCAAACAGTGTCTGGTCCCGCTCCACCTCCTGCCATAGCCTGTCGATACTGGGCGAATTATCCGAATGACGAGTGACAAGGAACCGCTTGCCCACGAAGATGGCAATCTGAATGGTCTCGAAGGTAAAGTCCGGGGTTTCCCTTCCCAGACCCTTTAACAAAATAAAGACATGATCGTCGAAGGGTTCCATCTTGGGCGGGTGACGTTCTCGCTGAGCGTCCTGAATCGCCATGGGATGCAGGCCGAACCTCTCAATAAGAATCCGCTTCTCTTGCTGCGGCTCCTGATTGGCGAAATCGGCCCACAACACCGTATCTTGCCGGCCCTGCCATTCATCCAGCAATTCAATGGCGCCACGCTTGAGTTCCTGCGTCGCGGGATTATATAACATTGCGCGAATGAGCTATCCTCCCAATTCGGTCATCATGTTATAAGATAGTACCCTAAATGGAGATGATACGTGGTTAACTGCCTTGAATACCAGAGAGCGAGCCGCACAGCATGAATTGTTGCGAGGCCGGCTTCTCGATCATGGGCCGCATGAGACTCTGAGACGTCGATGATAGAATCACTTCTGCTCACTACGGCACGCGTCTGCACCTTCGAACAACAGCGGGCGTTGACGAATGCCAGCAGTTTTTTCTTCGCGCGCGACGAGCGCCTGTTCCTGGTGACGGGTCGGCATGTGATGATCGACGAAGTGAGCAAGCATTTCCCGGACCGTATTGAGATCGAACTGCACATCGACCCGGAAAATATGGCCACGTCCACTGGGTTCTCCATTCCACTGTACCGCAACGGCAACAGCCTCTGGCGCCAGGGGCAGGACACCGCCGGAGAGATCGACGTCGCGGTGATCGAGATCGAACGCGCTGCGCTGCCTGAGTCGACAGTTTACCGCGCCTTCACGCCCGAGCACCTGCTAGGTACGCTCGACCAGGTTGAGGTCGGCACTTCGGCGCTGGTTGTGGGCTATCCGCTCGGCTTCCACGACACGCTGCACCACATGCCGGTGGTACGCCAGGCAGTGATCGCGTCTTCGTTCGGCCTCCGTTTCCAGGGCCAGGGCTATTTCCTCACCGATGCGCGCATGCATCGCGGCACCAGCGGTGCGCCCGTCGTGATGCGGGTCACCGAGCATGAACCGCCACAGGGTGACCTGCCATGGATACTGCTGGGCGTGCATTCGGCGCGCCTCGATGTAGGTCGCGACCTAGAATTAGACGAGGCCCTCGGGCTGAACTGCGCTTGGTACGCTGATATCTTGCTGACGCTCACCGAAGGCTGAGCGCGGGTTCCTTAGGTCGGCGCAGTATGCCCGCCGTGCCGATATCTACGGCGGAAACCCTTGCGGGTTCCGCCCTACATCCCTCACTAGGCATACCTTTGCTCCTTCGCGTCTTTGCGTTGGAATTTTCTAGAACCCGAACATGTGATCGAAGCTGAATGCCCCCTCCTGATTGATCAGTCCGTGATAGCCGAACAAACGGCAGGTCACGTCGCGGATCATCACATAGGCGCCGCTGCCGGCGGTTAGCCGGGTCTTGGCGTCGAACATCTCGCTGTAGCGCCACAGCAGGGAACCGCTGCACGGTATGGCCACCGAACACTTGGCGATCTCTACGCCTTCCTTATTGCACAAAATCAGGTCGGTGGTGGAATGGGGATGCCACGATCCCGAGGTGGGATAGATCAATTGGCACATTGAATCCAGCGGCGCGTCACCGAGGCGCAGGAACAGACGCGTGCTTAGGCCGGGGGGAGGACCGGCGTAGGACTGGGGCTCGCTCTTGTATACCACCGGGATGTTGAACATATGGGCGCCGAAGCTG
>CAZOTG010000233.1:0-4228 GCA_964582585.1 uncultured Chromatiaceae bacterium
TAAAGGCTGAGGAAACCCCCGACGAAGAACATTTAATTACGCACCAGATCGGCGGCGTCAGCATAGACGGCGGTTTGACCTGGTACCTGCAAGCCACCGATGGCGCGCCGCAAAACGCCACGGACCTAACCTACACCATGGACCTCGGTCTGGAAGCACCGGTAAGCGAGCATGGCAAAGTGGTAATCGCCTTGGAAGCCGGCGAAGGCGAGGGAGTCGATGCAACGCTGGGCTCCTTATCCACCGCCAACTATGACGCCTTTTATACAAATATTACCGATATAGCGCCCGGCGCCACCAATAATGTTGTGCCGTCTGTGTCGCAAGCCTACTACGAGGGTGAATATATGGATGGCGGCATGGTCGTCAGCGCCGGCAAACTCGATGTGCACGCCTATTACGACGACAACGCCTATGCCAATGACGAAACGGATCAGTTCATGTCGGCAATCTTCACGCGTTCCCCGGGCACCAGTTACGCGGAGCTCGATCAATATTATGCACCCGGCATCGTCCTGCTGTACTCGGCAACTCAAGCGACAGATGTCACCCTCATCGCGGCCAATGGCAATAGCGATGGGTTCAACAATATCTTCGACTATATGTATCTGGTCGGTCAGGTCAATTTCAAACCCCGCCTCGCGGGCCGCGATGGTAATTATCGCTTCTATATCATCTCCGATAACCGCTACAACGCCTATACCGAGATCAGCGATGGAAGCACTACTTCCAATACGCCCTGGGGATTGAGCTTCGATCAGTCCGTAGCGGATGGGGTCGGCCTGTTTGCCCGTTATTCCTCCCAGGACGACGGCATCGCGGAAAACATCGTCAAGTCGTCATGGAGCCTGGGCACACTTCTGGAAGGTACGCTGTGGGGACGCGATAAAGACACCATCGGCGTCGGCTATGGCAGCGTCAACCTCAACGGCAAAACCAATCTTGCCGCCGCCTTGGGAACAAGCAATACCGGCGATGAAACCCATACCGAGATCTTCTACAAATTCGGCATCTCGGATCACTTTACCCTGACGGCCGACCTACAGGTTATCGCCAACAACGGCGGTGACGCGTCGGCCGACACGGTAACGGTGGCGGGCGTGCGTGGTCAGATCAATCTATAACTGTTCAAGCAAGGAGAATTTCATGAAATTATCAAAAGCGTTGCGGCCGTTCATACTGGCCGGCATGACCGCGGCGACCATGGCTGCCGTCACCCCCGCCTATGCCCACTTCCAGATGCTCATCCCCTCCGACGATATGGTGGGCAGTCCCGGCGAGCGCCATCTCCGGTTCGACATTAAGTTCTGGCACCCCTTCGAGGGACATGGCATGAGCATGGATACCCCCGTGCAGTTCGGCGTTCACACCAATGGTAAAAACGTCGACTTGCGCAAGAGCCTGCAGCCTCATCCCTATATGGACAACAGCGGCAAGAATCGCGACGGCTTCCAGGCGACTTACGACATCACCAAACCCGGCGACTATATCTTTTACCTCGAGCCCAAGCCCTATTGGGAACCGGCCGAGGAAACCTTCATCGTTCACTACACCAAGGTGGTGGTGAACGGCCTGGGCCTGGAAGAAGGCTGGGACGACGAGGTCGGGCTCAAGGCCGAGATTATCCCCCTCACACGCCCCTACGGCCTCTATACCAACAACGTATTTCAAGGCATCGTCAAGCTTAATGGCAAACCGGTGCCCTTCTCTAAAGTGGAAGTGGAATACTACAATGAGGACGGCAAGCTCAAGGCCCCGGATGACCCCATGATCACTCAGGTGGTCAAGACCGACGCCAATGGCGTCTTCACCTATGCCATGCCCAGGGCCGGCTGGTGGGGTTTCGCCGCCTTGAATACCGGCGCGAAAAAGATGATGCACGACGGTAAGGAATATCCGGTGGAGATCGGCGCCCTGATGTGGGTCAAGACTCATGACATGCCGAGATAAACGACAACAGGAGAATAAAATGCGTTATATGCTCGCGACGCTGCTGGGCGCCGTCTTTCTGGTCACATGGCCGGGCTATGCCGCCGCGCACGCCTTCCTCGATCATTCAACGCCCAGCGCCGACGCCGTGCTGGCAACACCGCCGAAGTCGGTTCAACTGTGGTTCAGCAGGGCCCTGGAGCCGGCCTTCAGCACTGTGCGCGTCGTCGATGCCGAGGGCAAGCAGGTGGATGATGGCAAACCGGTTGTAAGCGACGATGCGCCCAAACTGATCCAAGTCGCCTTACATCCCTTGGCCACGGGAAAATACAAGGTCATCTGGCGCATCGTGGCGCTGGACGGCCACAAGGCAAAGGGTGAATTCGCGTTCACCGTAAAATAAAGACCCTCAGCATGCTGGAAAACCCCGCGCTTGTCGCCGTAACGGGGGGTGAATTGATCATCCTGGCCACCGCTATGGGTGCAGTGGCGGGAAATCTGTGGATATTGCCTTCCGCGAAACCCGCCGAACCGCCCAGCCTTATGCAAGCGTGCGGCAGACTGTGGCAGTTGCTCGGTTTATGCCTCATCGCCGTTACCATGGCCGGCGCCCTTGAACTGCTGCTGCGCACCGCCGGCATGAGCGACCTCCCCTTGCTGAAGGCCTTTACCATGATCGGCACCGTGCTGCTGAAAACCCATTACGGCCATCTGTGGTTGTGGCGCAACGCGGCATTGCTCATCTTATGGGCCGCCTGGGCGCTCTATCGGCGACAAGGTCTCTCCCGCCCCATGTCCATCACGGCGTTTGCCGCCTTGAGCGCCATAGTCCTTACCCTCAGCACCTCGGGACATGCCGGAGACGACGGCGTCCTATCGCCGGCAAACATCGCCAACTGGCTGCATATCATGGGGGCCTTTCTTTGGGGCGGCGGCATCATCGCCACGACCTTGGTGATCTTTCCAATCCTGCGTCAGGGCGGAGAAGCCCTGCGCGAACAGATCGCGGCGGCCAGCCTGCGGCTGTCCACCCTGGCGGGCTTCTCCCTCGCTTTGGTGCTTATCCCCGGCATCTACAACGCCTGGCTGCAGATAGACAGCTGGCATGGCCTATGGACGACCCTCTATGGTCAACTGCTGGTTGCGAAGGTCGCATTGGTCGCTGCCATGGCCGCCCTGGGGGCGCTCAACCGCTACCGTTACGTCCCCGCGATTCAACGCCACGCCGGCCTCCCCGAGCCGCACACCCTGTTTCCCCTGCCCCGCTTCCTGCGCGACGGCACTGACGACGCCGCGTCGCCCAAGCAGTTCTTTCGCAGTCTGCGGGTCGAAGCGGCGCTGCTGCTTTGCGTATTGCTGTTGGCGGCGGCACTCTCCCAGCAGACCCCGGCCGCGCACATGGATCACGAAGACATGGCGGGCCATGTCCACAGCGGTTAGGGACGATCGAGCAGTTCCAGCCAATGCCTCACCGGTACGGCGGCGCGGCTCTGCAAGTGCAATTGGCAACCGATGTTGGCCGTGGCGATCACCGCCGGCTCGCCTGCCTGCAGGGCCGTGAGCTTGTCCGCCAGCAACCGCTGCGACAGCGCCGGCTGAGTAATGGAATACGTGCCGGCGGAACCGCAGCACAGATGGGGATCGGCCACCGGCGTCGGCTGATAACCGCAGCGGGTCAGGATCGCTTCCACCGAACCGTTTATCCGCTGGGCGTGCTGCAAGGTGCAGGGTACCTGAAAGGCTACCCTCTCACCTTGCGCATCGATACCCAAGGGTTCCAGATCTTCCTTTGCCACAACCTCGCTGACATCCCGGGTCAAGGCGGCGATGCGCGCCGCCTTCTCCGCGTAGGCGGGATCGTCCCGCAACAACAGACCGTACTCCCTGACCATGGCACCGCAACCGCTGGCGGTCATGACCACGGCCTCCACGCCGGCCTCCAGATAAGGCCACCAGGCATCGATATTGCGGCGGGCGAATCGTAATGCTTCCTGATGGGCGGAGAGATGGTGGCTCAAGGCACCGCAGCAACCGGCGTCCTGGGCGCGGATCAGGCTGATGCCCAGCTTGTCCAGTACCCGCGCGGCGGCGGCATTGGTGCCGGGCGCGGTGACCGGCTGCACGCAGCCGTCCAGCACCAGCATCCTGCGGGCGTGGCGCGCCGCGGGCCAGGCGCCGGCCTGCCGTTCCGTCGGCAACTTCATGCGCCAGGCCGCCGGCAGCAAGGGCCGTAGACGCCGGCCGACGCCCAGCAAGGCGCCGAAGCGGCGCGGAAAGGGAAGTATCCGTCGCATAGCGC
>CAZOTG010000234.1:0-4195 GCA_964582585.1 uncultured Chromatiaceae bacterium
CGGTGCGCCCCATTCCGCAAAACGCCGTACACGCCCACGCCTTTCGCGGTCAATATACCGGGGGCACCGTCGACGACAAGATGGTGCCGGGTTACCTGGAGGAAGAGGGCGTGGATCCCCACAGCACCACCGAGACCTACGCGGCGTTGAAGCTGTACGTGGACAACTGGCGCTGGAAGGGGGTGCCCTTTTACCTGCGCACCGGCAAGCGCATGGCGGAAGGCGCCTCGGCCATCACCATCCGCTTCAAGCATCCGCCCCACCATTTGTTCCGCAATACGTCCGTGGAACAAGCCAAGCCCAACTGGATGCTGCTGGGGCTGCAGCCCAAGGAGTGTCTGCGCATGGAGTTGCAGGTGAAGGTGCCGGGCCTGGAGATGCGCACCCGTACCACCAGTCTCGATGCCAGCTACCGCCACGAGGGCGAATCGGAGTTCGACGCCTACGGCGATTTGCTGCTGGACGTCATCGAGGGCGATCGCACCCTGTTCCTGCGCTACGACGAAGTGGAATGGGCCTGGCGGGTGGTGGACCCCATCGTCAAGGTCTGGTCCATGGAGCGGGATTTCATCAACACCTATGCGGCGGGCACCTGGGGGCCGCGCGGTACCTACCGCCTGTTCGAGCGCGAAGACCAGTTCTGGCGTCACTCCCTCGATATCAAGGGCGCGAATCTGGAAGCATATTAAAATAGTTTCGGGTTGCGAGTTAAATCAGAAAAGCGTTAACTTCTAGCCCGGAGCGGAGATAAGCCGGAAGCTGTCCCGGCGGATGACCGGCCATAACTCAACAGGATTTTGCATGTCTGCCTTGACGCAGTCACCCGCCTGGAAGGCGCTACAAGTTCACTACGAGCAAATGCGGCGAGTGCACATGCGCGACCTGTTCGCCGCCGATGCGCAACGCTTCGTCAAGTTCTCACTCACCTTCAACGATCTGCTGCTTGACTATTCCAAGAACATCGTCACCGACGAGACCCTGACCTTGCTCCTGAACCTGGCGCGTGAGGCGCGCCTGGAGGAATGGCGAGACAGGATGTTCGCGGGGGAAAAGATCAACGTCACCGAGGGGCGGGCGGTATTGCATATTGCCCTGCGCAACCGCTCCAACCGGCCCATTCTCAGCGACGGCGCCGACGTCATGCCCAAGGTCAACGCCGTGCTGGATCAGATGCGCCGCTTCAGCGAGCGGGTGCGGGGCGGTGAGTGGCGTGGTTATAGCGGCAAACCCCTCACCGACGTGGTGAACATCGGTATCGGCGGTTCGGACCTGGGCCCGGTGATGGCGAGCGAGGCCCTCAAGCCCTACGGCCAGGGCGGCTTGCGGCCGCACTTCGTGTCCAACGTCGACGGCACCCACATCGCCGAGACCTTGAAGCGCGTGGATCCCGAGACCACCCTGTTCGTGATTGCGTCCAAGACCTTCACCACCCAGGAGACCCTCACAAACGCCCATACCGCGCGCCGGTGGTTTTTGGAATCCGCCAAGGACGAGGCGGCCGTGGCCAGGCATTTCGTGGCCTTGTCCACCAACGCCGAGGCGGTGGCCGCCTTCGGCATCGATACCAAAAATATGTTCGAGTTTTGGGATTGGGTAGGCGGGCGTTATTCGCTGTGGAGCGCCATCGGCCTGCCCATCGCGCTGGCCATCGGCATGGATAACTTCGAGGAATTGCTGGCCGGCGCCCATGACATGGACGAACATTTCCGCCAGGCGCCCTTGGCGGAGAATCTGCCGGTGATCATGGGGCTGCTGGGGGTGTGGTACAACAATTTCTTCGGTGCCCAGACCCACGCCATTCTGCCTTATGATCAATACCTGCACCGGTTCCCCGCTTATTTTCAACAGGGCGACATGGAGAGCAACGGCAAGCGCGTCGACCGAGACGGCGAGGCGGTGGATTATTCCACCGGACCGGTGATCTGGGGCGAACCGGGCACCAACGGCCAACACGCCTTTTATCAGCTGATCCATCAGGGCACCAAGCTCATCCCCTGCGATTTCCTGGCGCCCATTCAGAGCCACAATCCCATCGGCGAGCACCACCGTATCCTGTTGTCCAATTTCTTCGCCCAGCCCGAGGCGCTGATGCACGGCAAGACTGCAGAGGAGGTGCGCGCCGAACTTGCCCAGGCCGGCATGAGCGGCGAGGAGCTGGAGGCGCTATTGCCGCACAAGATCTTCCCCGGCAACAAACCCAGCAACGCGCTGCTGTTCAAGAAAGTCACGCCGCGTACCCTGGGAACCTTGATTGCCCTCTACGAACACAAGATCTTCGTGCAGGGCATCATCTGGAACATCAATTCCTTCGACCAGTGGGGCGTGGAACTGGGCAAACAACTGGCCAAGGTCATCCAGCCGGAATTGCAAGACGAGCACATGGTGGCGAGCCATGATTCCTCCACCAACGGCCTGATCAATTTTTACAAGTCGCATCGCTAAAGGGGATGTACTACCCCGTCCGATAACATAAGGTAGTGCCGCTGGGCGATTTACAGCGGAATCGATAAATTATGCGGCGAAGGCTTACTTTCAGGAATGTGATTGAGTATGATTTCCGGGCCCCGTATTTGTGACAAAGTGCATGAATGAACAATAATAACTTCATCGCTGGTGTTTGGTTGCTGGTTGCCCTTGGCGGCGCGGTATTGTCTTTGCCGACGGTTGCGTCCGCCGCCGACGATGCCTATGCCTCGGTGGCGCCGGTAAGCGCCGAGGATATCGTCCGGCTCAAGCCCAGGCCGCCGTATCTGCGTTCGTCCGCCGCCGTGGTGATGGACGAGCGCGAGGGTGTGGTGCTGTACGGGCGCAACACCGAAGAGCGGCACCCCATCGCCTCGGTCACCAAGCTCATGACCGCCATGGTCACCTTGGACCGCCGCTTGCCCATGGACGAGATCATCACCATTGCCCCGGAAGACCGCGACCGCCTGCGTGGTTCTGCCTCGCGTCTGCCTATCGGCGCCAAACTGACGCGTCATGACGTATTGCTGGCCGCTCTGGCCGCCTCGGACAACCGCGCCGCCAAGGCCCTGGCGCGCACCTATCCTGGCGGGCGCAAGGCGATGTTGATCGTCATGAACGAGAAAGCGCGGATCCTGGGGATGTCCAATACCCATTTCGCCGATCCCGCGGGCCTCAATAACGACAGCGTCTCCACCCCCCATGACCTGGTCACCCTGGTGACGACCGCCAGCCGCTACCCCTTGATCAAGGAATTCACCACCACCGGTCATTTCAGTGTCGCCGATCACCGCCACCATCGCCGGCCCATCGAGTTCGTCAATACCAATCGTTTGGTGCGCTCCTCAGCCTGGGACATCAATTTGAGCAAGACCGGTTACACCGACGACGCCGGCAATTGCCTGGTGATGGAGATGGTAATCGGCGAGCGGCCAGTGATCATCGTGCTGCTCAACTCCTGGGGCAAACTCAGCAAGTACGGCGATTCGCGGCGTATCCGCGATTGGCTGTTACGCAACGAGCGCCGCGCCATGCGACTGGCGGACGCGCCTACCTAAAAGCAAAGGCATTAACCACGGAGAACACGGAGAAAAGATTTTTGATTGTGGGCGAAGCGCCTGCAAATACCCGAATGCCGGATAAAGTGCTGTGGTCTAAAGTGACATCATCACTAAATCATTACTGAAAATCCCCTTTATAATCTCCGTGTTTTCCGTGCCCTCCGTGGTTATCGCTTTAATCTTCAATTTATCTTCGCTTCAGAGTGGATTAATGGTCGCCTGATTAAATGTCCCCAAGCCTGAAGAGCAGGCAATGGTTAAACCAAACGGAGGACACGACCATGAATACTTACGAGCAAAATGGAAATATGGAATTCGGCGAGCGCGTGTTGCGTGGCGGCGTGGGCTTGATAATGATGGAGACGGTATTCCTGACCCCGGCGTTGACCCCGGCGGTGATCGCCGGCCTCACCTTTGCCGCGCTGTATATGGTGTTGACCGCGATCATGGCCTGGGAACCTCTCTATACCCTGGCGAAAGGTACGCATCAGCACGGCGAGACGGTGAAGGCCAGCGTCAGCCCCTTCCCCAGCCGCCCCGAGACCGGCGGTTCACACGGCCACAAGAAGGCGGCATAAGCCCTCGGTGTATCCTCCGACAGGACGGGCGGGCCACGAGGCCCGCCCGCTCCGGGGAGGCTGAAAGTCTCAAGCCCTGTATCGGCAGGGCAT
>CAZOTG010000235.1:0-4180 GCA_964582585.1 uncultured Chromatiaceae bacterium
GCTGCTGATCATTTTCGGAAAGATAATTGTCCGTGCTCCAGGTCCCTGACGGTATATGCCACGATGGTGGTACCGGGATGATCAAGGATTTTCTTTCGACTTCCTTTCTTGCTTCTCTCTGCGTTGGTGCCTGTAATCCACCAGGTAATAGATAACCGCGCTGATGAAAATCACCCAGCCAGCACCGGCGACGATGCCCCAGTCAAACCACGGTCGCTCATAGCCGGGACGGACGCCCCAGAAGGGGAAGGTCAAACCGGTGGCGACCAGCAGCAGCATAAAAAACAGTCCGATGAACCAATAGGGGATGCGGTGATCTCCGGATTCGGTCATCTTCTCGACCAGTTCCCAGTCCTCCAGCCCGCGCTTGCTGATGCGTTCTTCTTCGTCTGAATACCCGAAATGGTCGTTGCGAGTCTCTCCCCACTCCGCCTCTTTGGTGGCGTGCACGCGTTGGGGGTTCTCCTGTTTCGCAGTCATATCTCTATCCTCTTTCCACGAAATGTTTAATCTGGAAGTGGTCCTGCCATCCGTCTGCGGATTTGGCGAATACTGAAATGGTATAAAGACCTTTGGGCAGGTCTTTGCTGATTTGTAAATTCAAGTCCTTGCGATCGGCGGTGGAGAACATGACCTGGTTGTTGTCGAGATGGTACATCTGGGGGGGCAAACCTTCCACTCGCACGGAGACCGAGGCAGGGGTGTAGGTCTTGTTCGCGATGTTGATGCGGTAATCACGGATGGCGTCGCCCTGGTCTATTTCGGCCCGGTAAACGGATAAATGATAGGGCTGGTAGCTGATGATGCCCCAGGTGAACATGCCCACCGCGAGAACGAATACCGGAGACAGCCAGGAAACGCGCTGGAAGACAGTGGCAAGACCCATCTTATTTTGCTCGAAGACCTTTTTCTGACGAGGGCCGAATTTATAGCTCAACAGTCCCGGCTGGTTGTACTTTTCGTAGAGCGAATCGCAGGCGCTGATGCATTCCCCGCAATTGGTGCAGCTGTCGAAGGTAATGGTGTTGCGCGGGTCGATCTCCACCGGGCAGGCGGTTACGCAATAATTACACTTGTCGCAGGCCTCTCCCCGCGAGGCGTCGTACTCGATGTGCAGGGTGTCCTGGGTCTTGAACAGAAACTGCCACATGCGGTAGATGCACATATAGCGGCATACGTAATGCCGTACCACGGCGATATTCGCCAGAGCGATGAATGCGAACACCGTGTATATCCAATACAGCGACGTGGGGAAGCGGGCATCATGCTGCAGGGTGACGAACGACCAGATGGCCCCGGGCGGGAGAAAGTAGAGCATGGGGATCATGGCCAGGAGCATGGCCATGGCGACAAATTTCAGTCCCAGGAAAAGCCAGTTCCACCAGTGGTTCTTGCCTGAAGAGAGCTTGACCTGCTTGTCGTCGTCTCCCCAGTTGAGGATGGCGCGTTTGCCCAGCAGCTTCGAGGTGACTTTATTGGCCCAGGTTGACATGGTATTTTGCGGGCATACCCAGCCGCAAAACACCGTGCCCATGGAGGAATAGAGGATGATGAGCAGGCAGGCCGCCGCCAGCCAGAAACCGAATACGATGAAAAAGTCGGAAAACCAGATCTGCTTATTGAAAATGACGAAACCCGACGAGACGTCGATGCGGAAGACCCCGGTGAGGGGGATCAGTATCAGCAAAGCCAGCGCTATGATACGCGACGACGTACGGATTCGACCGAGATTTGCCCGTCCCGCCGATTCCACTACAATCGGTATTTGCTTGAAGGTGATATTTCCGCTCATTGCATCGGTCGTCAAGGCCAACGTATTTGAAGTGAGACAGGGCAACAAGGACATAGTTGCATATAATGCTGTTTGCCCAGGGGGGATATTCCCCGAGCCGGGCCGATTTGCTATATCGTCAGCAGCTTATTTTATATCATTTTTGGGGAAGGTGCCTATGCGAATCAAGGACATTGTGAGTTACCGGGCTGGGGCGGCGTTACTATGCATCCTGCTGCTGGGCTGCAGCAATCCTAGCGATACGGTGAATATGGCCGAGCAGGTGGCCGATGGTTATTATCAGGCACTAAAAAACAAAGACTTCGAGAAGGCTGCCGGCTATTTCATGGATACGCACGCCGAGCCGAGGGCCTATTGGCTGGATGAAATTCGGGATAATGACAGCAAGCTCGGCGACTTGCAGAGCTACAAACTGGTGAACAAGGTGGTGAACACGGTTTACAGCGGTACCCGTTACACCCTGCGCTTTAACAACCACTATGCCAAGGGCATCACCTATGAGACCCTGATCCTGTTTGACGGGGTGTCCAGTTTTGGGGGGGGCGGCGGTAACGCCGACAGGCGCCCTCAGATCGAAGCTATGACCATCCGGGTCAAGGGTTCCTAAAGCCGTTCAGTTTCGATCCGGCCTGACCGCATGGCCTCCTTACTTGAGGTCCAAATGCAACATCTTTCCGCCGGTCTTTTTGGCGAGAATGCCGTAATCCCGTTCGGTGTCCGGATCGGAACGGCCCAGGGGCAAGGCAAAAACGGGACTGGGTATCTCGCTATACTGGATGGTGTCGTCGGAAGGTTCGTCCCCGATCAAGAGATAGGCGCCCGGCCGTGGTGCGTTTTCCTCGGCGGCACGGAAGGCGCGGCCGATGTATTCTATGTTGCCGGTAAAGGGCGCCCCCTGCATGAGGTGATCGAACATGTCGCCCATGGTGCCCCTATAGGTCTCGAAGCGGTTGTCGGAAAACCAGGTAATGGCCGACACCTCCTTGTTGGCCCGAGACACTATCAGGCGGAGGATCGGCACCAGGAAGGCGGAAACGCCGTGCATGGACCCGGTAGCGTCTATGACCAGGTGAAGGTCCTTGCCTGGAATATCCTTGAGTCCCTCGATGAAAAGCTCGAAGTCCTTGCGATTTACCCCGGCGGATTCCAGGATCGTCTTGGTATGCGCCTCCGGGTCCGTGACGATGATTTTTTCTAGATCTTTTTTGAAACGATCCTTGGCGGCCTGAGAGAGCTTCAACTGCTCCTGGAGCAGCGCCAATTCTTTTTTAAGCCGCGGGATCTGGTTCCTCTCTGAAATCTGCGTGGTGATGACGATGGTGACGAATAAAAAGATAAACGTACCGAGAGCCATCAAGGCCAAATCGGAAAAGCTCTCGTAGATGCTCGATCCGGTTTTCTTCCGCTTCCTAACCATACGTCACGATCACCGCTCAGGCTCTAAGGGAAAAAGTCAGAAAGTCTGTCAGCGCCGCAGCGCCCGCTTCAAACGGGCCCACCAAGAGCGATTGATTTTATTCAATGTGCGTATCTCCTCCTTGAGCAGATCGGTGTAGTAGTGCTGTAAGACCACGGAATCCCGCAAGGTCTGTTTGCCGCCGTCCTCGTCGTCACTCAGTTTGTGCAGCCGGATAGCTTCGTCCCGGAAGTCGGAGATGGCCTGCCTGGATTCGCGCATGGCGGCCTGCAGCCGCTGCACATTATCACCGAGAGCGTTGATCTCGTGATTGAATACTCGCAACTCCCGTTCCAGAGTGGGTTTGGTGTCTGCCGAACAATAGACCATGCAGATTTTTTTGAGGTTCTCCGCCAGGCCCTCGATGCCGTGATCGGTGATGAGTGAGAAGACCCGCAGTAGTACCCCGCCGAGCACGGCGCCCAGCAAGGTCGTGTAGAAGGCAGTACCCATGCCGCCCATGGCACGACGCAGTCCGTTCAGCAGCCGGTCCTGGTCTTGTCCCAAGGCATCCAGGGAGGTGGTCAGGCCTGACAAGGTCATGGTGAGACCGACCACCGTGCCGATGAGGCCCAGGGTGATCAGCAGATTGCCGATCACCTCTACCGCATCGCTCGTGCGGTGAAAAGGCGCCATTTCGATATCCAGCAGGGCCTCGATGTCCGGTTGATCATTTTTGCTGACCACTTCCTTGAGCGATAGGAAAAACCGTTCCACGGCGCGGCGCGGATTGCCGGGGTTGATGCCCCCCAGGCTTTTTTCCATGGCGATGGCGCCCAGTTTGGCCGCATGGATCGCCTCGTTGGTCAGGGTGATGACCAGGACGAAGCTCATGAGGAGGCCGACGGCGAACAGGCCATAGGTGACCCAGGTGATCTTGCTTTGATCTTGCTTGATGTATGCCCACAAATTGGGATCCAGGTACAAGGCAA
>CAZOTG010000236.1:0-4153 GCA_964582585.1 uncultured Chromatiaceae bacterium
GCATTCACAAACGCCTGTCGACGCCCGCCGCGCCGGAGCAGACCATCCTCGCCGGCATTGCGGAGCTGGGCCTGGAGCCGCGCGACCTGCAGCTGGTACACGGCTCCACAGTGGCCACCAACGCGGTATTGGAGGGCAAGGGGGTGCGCACCGCCTTCATCACCAACCGCGGCTTCAAGGACCTGCTCAGCATCGGCCGCCAGGCACGCCGCGAACTCTACAATCTGCAGCCAGTCCCAGTCCCGCCGCCGGTGCCGGAGGAGCTATGCCTGGAGACCGGCGGGCGCCTGGCCGCCGACGGCACGGTACTTGAAACGCTCAGCGAGGAAGATCTGACCGTGCTGACGGACGCACTGCGCCACCTCGCCCCCCGGGCGGTGGCCATCAACCTGCTGTTCTCCTTTCGCGACGACCGCTTCGAACGGCGCATCGCCGAGCGCATCCCACCAGAGATCTTCGTCTCGCGCTCTTCGGAGGTCCTCCCGGAGTACCGGGAATACGAGCGTGGCATCGCCACCTGGCTCAACGCCTGGGTGGGACCCCTGGTACAGGGCTACTTGACCCAACTGCGCCGGCAGCTCCCCGGCGCCGCCATGGCGGTGATGCAGAGCTCCGGCGACACCATGGCCCTGGAACAGGCGGGACGCCAAGCGGTGCGCATGCTGCTCTCCGGGCCGGCCGGCGGCCTGGCCGGGGCGCGCTTCATGGGCGAACGCTGTGGGCGGCAGAATCTGCTCAGCTTCGACATGGGCGGCACATCCACCGACGTGGCCCTCATCGACGGCGCCATCCGCCTCACCGGCGAAGGGCATATCGGCCCCTATCCGGTGGCGGTGCCCATGGTGGACATGCACACCATCGGCGCCGGCGGCGGCTCCATCGCCCAGGTGGATGCCGGCGGCTTATTGCACGTGGGACCGCAATCCGCCGGCGCCGACCCGGGACCCGCCTGTTACGGCCGCGGCGGCGGCGAACCCACGGTCAGTGACGCCAATCTGATACTGGGCCGCCTGCCCGCCGAGGGTTTTCTCGGCGGCGGCATGTCCCTCGAAATGGACGCCGCCCGTGAGGCCATGGCACCCGTCGCAGCAGCGCTCGGCCTCGGTGTGGAAGAGGCGGCGCTGGGTGTGATACGCGTCGCCAACGAGCATATGGCCCGCGCCCTGCGGGTCATCGCCATGCAACGCGGCGCCGACCCCCGCCGCTTCACGCTGTTTTCCTTCGGCGGCGCCGGCGGCCTCCATGTATGCGCCCTGGCGGAGGCTCTGGACATGCGCCAGGCCCTGGTGCCGGTTCACGCCGGAGTGCTGTCGGCGCTGGGCATGCTGGCCGCGCCTCGGGGCCGGCGCCTGTCGCGCACCCTGGGCGCGTTGTTGGAGGAAATTGACGAACCAAGCCTGCAGGAAAGTTTTGCGGAATTAGAACGCCAGGGCGGCGCCGAACTGCAACAGGAAGGCATTGCCCTTCATGAAATCGGCTGCCAACGCAGCGCGGATCTGCGCTATCGCGGCCAATCCGCCACCCTCAATGTCGCCTGGCGAGACAAGACCGGCGCCGGGGAGGACTTCCAGCAGCAACATCACGCCCTCTACGGCCATCGCCTCGACTTGCCCATGGAAGTGGTCAACCTGCGGGTACGGATCACCGGCCCTACACCGCCACTGCCCCTGCTCGCCATCGACGAGGACCAAGGTCCCGCCCCGCCGGCCACCACCATGCTTTACGGCATCGCCAATCCGGTACCCATAAGGGAAAGAAATAGTCTTTGCGGTGGCGAGACCCTCCACGGTCCCGCCCTGATCACCGATGCCATCTCCACTACCTACCTCGCCCCCGGCTGGCGGTGCCAACGGGACGACTACGGCAATCTGCTGCTGGAAAGGCGTTAAACCATGGAGGGCACGGAGAAAGCAAAGAAAGGGAAAAGCCTGTTAAGTAAGCGTCATTCCAACTTTTGCTGGGATGACGGCTTTAACAAACAAATTATTTTCTCCGTGTTCTCCGCGCCCTCCGTGGTTAATGCCTTTTACAGAAACACCCAGCTGGCCACACCCAGGAAGGACATGAAGCCCACCACGTCGGTAAAGGTGGTGAGCACCACCGAACCGGCCAGGGCGGGATCGATACCAAGACGGCGCAGCAACAGCGGGATGGCGGTGCCCACTATGGCGGCGGTAATGAGATTCACCACCATAGCCAGGGCCAGTATCCAGGCCAGCAGCATATTGTCGAACCACAGCGCGGCGATGACCCCCACCACCAGGGCCCAGATCAGGCCGTTCACCATCCCTACCGCCATCTCCTTGGTGAAGAAACGCCAGGCATTGGCGCGGCTGATCTGTCCCAGGGCCATGCCGCGCACCACCAGGGTCAAGGTCTGGCTACCGGCGATGCCGCCCATGCTGGCCACCACCGGCATCAGCACCGCCAGGGCCACCACCTTTTCGATGGCGGCGTCGAATAGCCCGATCACCCATGAGGCCAATAGGGCGGTGGCCAGGTTCACCCCCAGCCACAGGGCGCGGCGGCGGCTGCTGGCGGCCACCGGCGCGAACAGATCCTCCTCCTCCGACAAGCCCGCCATGCTCATCAGGGAGTGATCCGCCTCGTGGCGAATCACGTCCACCACGTCGTCGATGGTGATACGTCCCAGCAATTTTCCCTGGCCGTTCACCACCGGCGCCGATACCAGATCGCGATGCGCGAACAGGTTGGCCACCTCCTGCGCCAGGGTCATGGCGTCGATGGGCTCCACGTCGCGGGTCATGACCTCGCCCACGGTAAGCGCCGGCTCCTTGGTCAACAGGGCGGTGATGGACAACAAGCCCAGGTAGCTGTCGTCACGCTTGACCACGATGAGGTTGTCGGTGGTCTCGGGAATGGTGCCGCGCCAACGCAGATAGCGCAGCACCACATCCAGGGTCACATCGGGACGCACGGTGACGGTATCGGTATTCATCAAACCACCGGCGGTATCCTACGGATACGGCAGCACCGCCTCCACCCGTTGCCGGTCCTGGGCGCTCATGGAATACAGCACTTGCGCCACCACCGCGCTGGGCAGGTCCTGGAGGAAATCCGCCAGGTCGTCGGTATCGAGTCCCGCGGTAGCGGCCAGCAGCTCGTGGGTCTCCATCTCCCGGATCAGGCCGGCGCGCACCCCGTCGCTGAGATGAAGCAGGACATCGCCCTCATGCTCCGGGGCCACCAGCTCCCAGGCGAGTTCGCGGCGGTCAGGGGGCAGCGATTCCAGAAGATGGGCGATCTCGCCGGGATAGAGGCTGTTGAGCATGAGGCGGACATTATTGAGCGCACCGCTCTCCAATGCCTGGGTAAAGCGGTGCAGATTGGCTTCACGCTCTGACTCTTCTCGTTTTTCCGTCATACATCACCCCTCCGCCCTTGCAGCGAGAGTGTAAGAAACGGCAGAGGAAAGAGCAAAGAGAAAAGAGAAAAGTGGAGATATTAAGAGACGAGCTAAAAAAGCTGCGTCGGCGAAAGCCGGATGCCAGAGGTTTAAAGGCGCTGGATTCCGGCTCGCGCCGGAATGCCGCTTTTACTTTTCTCTTTGCTCTTTTCCCTTTGCTCTGCTTTTATTCGGCTTCGCCGAAGCGATCGAGGATGAGCTGTTCCAGCTTGCTCAAGGCCTGTTGCTCATCCTCGCCCTCGGCGGTCAACTCCAGGCTCGCCCCCTTGGCGGCCGCCAGCATCATCACCCCCATGATGCTTTTGCCGTTGACGGCCCGGTTGGCCCGCGCCAGGCGGATATCGCTTTCAAAGCTGGAGGCCAGGGTGACGAACTTGGCGGCGGCTCGCGCGTGCAGACCCAATTTATTGACGATGGTGATCTCCTTGCGTACCACGGTCTACTCGACGTCGGGAACGCAATAGAAGATGCCGTCGCGCCCCCCGCTCTCGGCCTTGATCGCCAGTTCGGACACGCTGAGCCGGGGATAATTCATGACCCGCACCAGCATCGGCAGATTAATCCCGCTCACCACCAGGATCTGCTGGTCATCCGCCAGGCGCGCCGCGATGTTGCTGGGCGTCGAGCCGTACATATCGGTCAGGATCAATACTCCCTCGCCATTGTTGAGCGCATCCACCAATTCCCGACCCTGCCGTACCATGGCATCCGGATCGCAATCCGCGG
>CAZOTG010000237.1:0-4151 GCA_964582585.1 uncultured Chromatiaceae bacterium
CAACCCGCCAAATCCGACCAATATCGGCGCGCCCGTGACCATGACATTCGATACCAGTTATCTAGCGCTTGGCGGTACCACGGTACCTTTGTCCACCGGGAATTATCGGTTTTTTTATGCGCTTTACTATAATAATGGAGAATCTCAAATTGCCTATCGCGACACCACCGACTCCAATCCGCCCGACGAAACAAATCTCGGGGCCGAAGTATTGTTGGGAGTTGGCAATAGCGTAGGCACCCCAGTGGCCCTCCAACCCCAGGTATTCCAGCTGCCCAGCGGTCAATACCGCCTCAATTTTGCTTACCGTAAAAACTTTTCCACGCTTGGCTGGGAGCTCGACTACAGTGACGCGCAGGGTATCGTTCCCCATAGCACCCCGGGCGTATTCACCTCCTCGGTAATAGATCTTGGGGCGGGCGCCGCCGGTGCGACCACGCTGCATTACACGGCGACCACGCCGACCGCCGATACCAGCCTGTATATTGAGCTGCGGGCCGGTAATACATCGACGCCGGATCTGACTTGGAGCGGATGGCAGACCTTTAACGATGGCGACAGCCTGACGGCAGCGCTGGGCGGCAACCGCTATGTGCAGTACCGTGCGAACCTCGATACCACCGATACGGGGGTGACGCCCACTCTGGACGACTTGTCGATTTCGTATGATCTCAGCACCCCGGTGGCGGTCAGCGGCACCGATATCACGCTTCCGGCCGGCAGTGACCGCGGCGAAGTCATCTTGACCCCTATCGATGATACGGCCGATGAATACGACGAGGGTGCGATTTTGACGGTAGTCAATCTCGCCGGTGCGACCACCCCGGGTACACCCGCCAGCGCCAGTCTGACCATCGCGGACGATGACTTGCCGGAAGTGAACGTGGCGGCGACCACGAACGGCGCGGAACAGGGCGGTACGCCCGGCAGCTTTACCATCAGTCGCACCGGTGTATTGGATGCGCCGTTGACGGTGAACTACACCGTGGGCGGCACGGCTGCAGCCGGTTCAGACTATACGGCGCTGAGCGGTACGGTCACCATTCCCGCCGGCAGCGGCGTCGGCACCAACAGCGCCACCGTCAGTTTCACGCCCATCAACGACTCGCTGATCGAGGGGACGGAAGACATCACCGTGACGCTGAGTGTCGATGCCGCCTATGTCATCGGCGCGACGAATACGGCGACGGCCAATATCGTGGACAATGACGGCGACGGCAGCAGCCGGGTGGATACCAGCGGCATCTTCCTGCAGAGCGACTGGGCGACCACCGCGCCATCGGATGCCGTAAGTTGCACCAGTTTCGGCGGCACTTGGACAGGCTCGGCCTGTATAGGTATTCACACCGACAATCAAAATAGCTGGACGACCTTTGGTAGTGCCGGGAGCGGTTTGGATACCGACGGCACGCCCGGTCAGGTGACTGAGGTACCGATGCCGCAGCAGTGGGTGCAGACCGACGACGGTACCTCCGACCGCGGCTTCCGTGCGGGTGATTACACCACGACGGGTTTTGCCACGGTGAGCGGTTTTGGCGACGATGCGGACGTGACGCTGGCGCCCATCGACAATGGCGACGGCTCCGACGGGGCGTTCGATTCGTCCACCTATAACGGTGTAAGCATTCCGGGCATTGCCGGTACCTCGCCGAGCATCACCATCAACACTAACGAAGCCAGCCATCTGGGTGTGTATAACTTCACCGACTTCAAGGTGGCGGCGGGGGATACCGTGACCGTGACGGGCTCGCGGCCTTTGAAACTGTATGTCGCCTTGAGCGCCGAGATCGATGGCACGCTGAATGCCAGCGGCTCCGGCCGAAGCGGACGTGCGGGTGGTGGCAATGGCGCTTCCGGGCCCTATGAGGGCGTCGGCGTCGGCCCAGCGGGCATAGGAGGAGGTGGTCCGCCCGATATTGGGTCCTGTCCCAGCTGTACTGGCGGCGGCGGTGGCGGTCATGCGGTGGCCGGTTTCGACGCCACGTCCTCGGACGCGGTGACCTATCCGCCGGGTCTGGGCGGCGAGGCCTATGGCGATGATCCGGAGGTGACCATCCTCTATGGCGGGTCGGGCGGCGGCGGTAACTACATAACGGGTGATACGAATGATTGCTCTTACTCGAATGCGACCGGCGGTGGCGGCGGCGGGGTGGTGCTGATTCAGGCGGGTGAGACCATCAGCGTCAACGGGCTGATCGCGGCCAACGGCGGGGCGGGCTCCGGTTCTTACCATCTTTCAGCCTTTGGCTCCTGTGGCGGTTACACCAAGGGACCGGGCGGCGGCGGCGGCGGCGGTACCATCAAACTGCTGTCGACGACCATTGCGCTGGCCTCTGGCGGCACGCGCCTCAGCGCTGTGGGGGGTAGCGGCGGCAGTGGGCGCGGCGGTGCTGGCGGCGGCGGCCGGATCCGGCTGGAGGCCACCAACCTGTCAGGCGAAGCCCAGGCTACTGCGGGGACCGGCACGGTCTCCACCGCCGGATTAGCTTCGGCCTTCATTGCGGCGGGCAGTGGAAGCTACACCTCCCACGTGCAGTACATGGGTAATATTAACGGCGCCATCGCCTCGCCGGGCGTGTGGAGCACGATGAGCTGGAATGAAGATGTGCCGGCGGGGACCACCCTGGCAGTCTCGGTGCACAGCTGCGCGACCAGTGACTGCTCTGATCGCGGTGTGAGCGACTGGTCACCGGTGGTCAACGGTCAGGATATTACCTCGCTGACCTTCGTCGACGATGCCCACGCCTATATCCAATATAAAGTCGATATGACCACCACAGGCGGCGTCTTGCCGCGGTTACATGATCTCGCGATCAACACCATCAGCTACGGCGGTGGGGTGTGGTTCCAGACAGACGACAGTACCGGGGATACCGGCTTTAACAAGGCAGGCGCTACAACCACTAACACCCTTGTCGCCGGCAATGACGATAGTGCCGCCGTGGTGGTGGCTGGCCTTGCCGCCGGTACCGGGGCGGACGGCGACTTCGATTCCGGCAGTTATGACGGCAGCAGCATCGCCGGCATCACCGGCGTCGCGCCGAATATCACCATCGACACCGATGAGGCGAGCCATGCTGGCGTGTATAACTTCGCTAGTTTCACCGTTGCCCAGGGCGATACCGTGCGGGTCAGGGGGAGCAATCCCTTCATTCTGAAGTCGCTCGGAAATGTGAAGGTCAATGGGGCATTGAATGCTAATGGTTATAGCGGCGATGCCGGTGGTTTTAACGGCGTGGCCGGTCCGGGCGGTGGCGCTGGCGGTGTCGGCTGTGGCGATGGTACCGGTCTCGGCGCAGGTGGCGGAATCGCGGCGGGTGACTCGGCCGGCGGAGGTGGTGGCGGACATGCCTCAGCGGGTAGTGACGGGGAAACCAGTTACACGGTAGCGGGCGGTGCCGGTGGTTTGATTTACGGAGATTCCATGCTGCCTACCCTCGAGGGCGGTTCTGGTGGTGGTGGTTCCGCGGTGCCGTCGGGGGGTTGTTCCAACGCGGCCGTCGGTGGCGGTGGCGGTGGCGCGGTGGAGATCATCAGCGGTGATTCGCTTATTGTCGGCACCGTGGGCATGATCAGCGTAGACGGTGGTGATGGTGGAATTCGGGTCTACAGTGATATCTACGCCGGTGGCGGCGGTGGTGGCGGCTCGGCAGGCAGCCTCAAGGTCGACGCCGACCAGATCATCCTCAACAACCCGGGTGCCAGCCTGTCGGCCCGGGGCGGTCAGGGCGGCACCAGCTATTTCTTCGGCGACGGCGGCGGTGGTGGCGACGGGCGTATTGATCTGACATCCGTTTCCATCCAGGGCAACGCCAGTATCAACGTTGGCAGCGGCTCGCTGGTGACCCAGAGTCCGACGCCTGCAACACCGGTGAGTGGCAGCTATGTCTCGGCGGTCTACGATGCCCGCTATCAGGTGAGCTGGGAACCGGTGTACTGGGTCGCGTCGATTCCGACGGGCACTACACTGACCGTATCACTGCATAGCTGCGCAGTGGCTGATTGCTCCGACCGCGGCCCGAGCGACTGGTCGGTGGCGAGCAATGCCCAGGATCTCTCGTCCTTGGCCTTCGTCGATGACGGAGATCAATACATCCGCCGGAGTGGATGATGCGATCGCGGTCGCGTTGATATTCGCTGCGGTAGTTGGG
>CAZOTG010000238.1:0-1202 GCA_964582585.1 uncultured Chromatiaceae bacterium
CCACGGTGTTGTTGCCGCCGTGCGTGATCACGAGATCGACCTGGGGCAGGATCGCCGGCTGGGGCAGGAACGACTCGCCGGTCATGTTGTCGGGGAGCCGGATCTGATCGGCCAGCGGCCCCTTGGACACGATCACGCGATGCTCCGTGCGACCCAGCACGTCCACCAGCCGCTGCATCAGCTCGACATCGGCCGAGCCCAGCGAGCCCAGCGAGAGGTAGATCAGCGCGCCCGGGCGATCGGCCAGCGCCGGCGGCAGCGACCACTCCCCGTCCGTGTCCCGGATCGTGGAGTCCAGCTGGTGCCACGTCGGGCCGAGTGCGTTCGCGCGCCGGTAATCGGCCTCCACCGGGAAGGAGTAGAGGTTCAGGTACGGGGACTCGTGCATGAACTCGGGACCGAGCTCGGTGTTGCGCAGCCCGCCCGCGCCGCGGTCACGACAGAAGGCGTCGAAGTCGGTCCAGGCGTCGGCGTGGATGCGGCGGTACTCGGCACGGAACGCGGTCCAGCGCGACGGGTCGGCGGCCGGATACCCGGACGAGAACGGCGCGATGAACGGGTCGAGCATCTCGGCGGGGTTGCAGGACACGATCCTGACCCACGGCCGGCCCGACGCCATCACGGCCGGGAACGAGACGACGTTGTCCTCGACGATCGCGTCAGGCTCGAGGTCGCCGATGATCTCGGTCAGCCGCGGGTCCACGTACCGGGCGCCGTCGATCAACGCCTGCCAGGTCGGCTGGATGAACTCGCCGATCTGCTCCAGCGTGGACTTGCGGAACACGGGCGCGGTATCGCGGATGAAGTCGATCCAGAACTGGCCGGGGGCCTCGGGCTCGGCCGGCGGCGGGCCGAGGCGCATCAGGCGCTCCTCGAAGCCCTTCGCCTCGAGGTTGCCGGCAAACGACTCCTCGACGATGAACACGATGCGATGGCCGCGACGCCGCAGGACATCGCCGATGCCGACGCAGTTGTTGGTCGGGCCATAGGCGCCCTCGGGGAAGAACACGATCGTCCGACCGTCGGTCACCGTCACACCTCCGCCGCTCATCTCCGGGTCCGCCTGACCCGGACCCGATGATCGCACGCTGGGCGCCGCCGATCGCGACCGTTGCCGAGTAAGGACGAACCCGCGCGGTCGGGCTCGAATGCACAAGGCCGACAATACGTATGACCTCACACTCTCACGTAGCGTGGTCGCA
>CAZOTG010000238.1:1212-4147 GCA_964582585.1 uncultured Chromatiaceae bacterium
ATGGTGGAAGCGACCGCACGGCCCACCCGGATCGGCCGGGATGGCAGGTGCCCCACCGCTCGACCCGGCGAAGACTGGTGCGCGGCATCCCGCGGGTGACACGGGCCGCGGGGTCCAAGAAGGTAGAGAGAGGCAGACGAAGATGACGTTGACGATCGCCGGGCTGCGCAAGCGGTTCGGCGAGGTCCAGGCGCTGGACGGCGTCTCGTTCGACGTGCCGTCGGGCGAGGTGTTCGGGTTCCTGGGCGCCAACGGGGCCGGCAAGACGACGACGATGCGGATCGTGCTCGGGCTGCTGCGCGCCGACGAGGGCACCGTGACCCTCGATGGCAAGCCGGCCCACGACTGGCCGCGCCGCACGTGGGGTTATCTGCCCGAGGAGCGGGGCCTGTACCTGCGGATGCCGGTCATCGACCAGCTCGTGTACTTCGCCAGCCTGTACGGGATACCGCGCACGAAGGCACGCGCGGACGCGCTCACCTGGCTCGCCCGCTTCCGGATCACCGAGTACGCGGATCGGCGGGCCGAGACGCTGTCCAAGGGCAACCAGCAGAAGGTCCAGTTCATCGCGACCATCCTCCACGACCCCGACGTGCTGCTCATGGACGAGCCGTTCTCGGGCCTCGACCCCGTGAACGTGGCCCTGCTCAAGTCCGCGTTCCTCGAGCTTCGGGACCGCGGCAAGGCGCTCCTGTTCAGCACCCATCAGCTGGAGCAGGCCGAGGAGCTGTGCGACTCGGTGGCGATCATCGACCGCGGGCGGATCGTGACCTCGGGCGCGACGCGCGAGGTCAAGCGCTCGACCGGTCACCAGGTGGTCCGGGTCGCGGTGACCGGGGATGGTGACGGCAGCTGGCTGGGGACGCTGCCGCACGTGACGGTGACCCGACCGGGCCGCGACTACACCGAGGTGCTCGTCGACGCCGGGGCCGACCCGCAGACCGTCCTCCAGGCGGCGATCGCCCGCGGTGGTGACGTGCTGCGGTTTGAGGTCGGTGACTCGTCGCTCGAGGACGTGTTCGTGGAGCGGGTGGGCGCCGTGGACACGACGGAGCAGGAGCTGGCGCCGGTCGAGGAGGTGCGGTCATGAGCACCATGACCAACATCACCACCATCGCTCACCGCGAGTACAGCGTCCGCGTCCGGACCCGCAGCTTCATCTTCGGCACCGCGCTGCTGGTGCTCGGCGTGGTCGCCATCGCGCTGCTCCCGGTCATCATCCGGGTCATCGACCAGATCGACCAGACGCGGATCGCCGTCTCGGCCGAGTCGCCGGCGACATCGGCGACCGCCGCGGCAACCCTCGACCAGCTGCTCAACCCGCCGCCGGCCGACGCGTCCGACAATCAGCAGGCCGACTACGTGATCACCGTCGTCAGCGGGACTGACGCGGCCCGCCAGGCGGTCCTGAACGGCGACGCCAGCGCGGGCCTGGCGATCACGCGGTCGAGCGGTGGCGAGCTCGACTTCGTGCTCTACACCAACGACAGCTCGACCGGTCGAACGGCAACCCTGGTGGGACAGGCCGCCAACGCCATCGCCATCGCCGATCGCCTCGAGCGAGCAGGCGTCGCACCGACCGACCAGGCCAGCCTGTTCGCGCCCGCCGCATATCAGGTCGACTCGCCTGATCCGACCAAGACCGGGCCCGCGCAGGACTCGCTCGCGGAGGCCAGCCAGGACATGCTCGGGTTCGGGATGACGATCCTGATCTTCATGATCATCGTGATGTACGGCAACTGGATCGCGATGAGCGTGGTCGAGGAGAAGTCGTCGCGGGTGATGGAGGTCGTGCTCAACGCCGCGACCCCGTTCCAGCTGCTGGCGGGCAAGGTGCTGGGCGTCGGCGGCGTCGCGTTCACGCAGTACGGCGCGGTCGTGGTGGCCGGGCTCGCGTCCCTGGCGCTCCTCAACCCGATCGGCTCGTTCGCCCTGGGCGAGGACGTCTCCGCGCTTTCGCTGCCCAGCGGCCTGACGCCGGGGTTGCTGGTCGCCTTCGGCGTGTACGGTGTGCTGGGGTTCCTGATGTACGCCTCGCTGTATGCCGCGGCCGGGTCCCTCGTCAGCCGGATCGAGGACGTCAACGCGGCGGTGATGCCGATGACGTTCCTGTCCATGGCCGGCTACTTCATCGGCGTGTACGCATCCACGGGCCTGCTCGATCTCGGTGCCGGATGGATCACGTTCCTGTCGCTGATCCCGTTCTTCAGCCCGTTCATGATGCTCGGCCGGATCGCGGTCGGCGCCGCCGTGCCGTGGGAGGTCGTGGTGTCACTGGTGCTCCTGGTGGTGGGCATCGCGGTCGCGGTCTGGGTCGCCGCCCGGATCTACGCCGCCGGCGTGCTGCTGTATGGGCAACGGCCGGGGTTCCGGAAGGTCTGGCACCTGATCCGCGAGGGGATGTAGCCGGGGGTCGCCCGCTCAGGCGCCTCCGACGGCGTGCTCAGCCACCCCCGACGGACAGCGCGACGACCAGCACGACGCAGGTTCCGAGCGCGAGGGCGGGGTCGAGCCACGACCAGCGCACCACGCGGTAGCGGCTCCGAGGCCCGGATCCGAACGCGCGCGCGTCCATCGCCAGTGCCAGCCGGTCGCCGTGCCGAATGGCGAGCACGAGCAGCCCCACCAGGAGCCGTGGGTGCCAGGAGCCGCGGAGGCCGCGGATCCGCCGCGCCTGGCGCAGCGAGGTGAGGTGCTCGGCGAGGCGCGGGATCGCCTGGTAGGCGGCGAGCGCGCCGTACGCGAACCGCTCCGGGGCGCGACCCTGCTGGACGAGCGAGTCCACGAGCCGGGTCGAGTCGGTGGTCTGGGCGAACACGACGCCGACGGCCGCGATCGCGATCACGCGCGCGGCAAGGCCGGCGCCGGCGGCGAGCGCGGCCCAGGTGATCTGCACCGGGCCGATGAGGACGGCGACCGCCTGGGTCGGGTCCGA
>CAZOTG010000239.1:0-819 GCA_964582585.1 uncultured Chromatiaceae bacterium
GAGGCCTTGCCTTACATCCAGCGCTTCACCGGCAAGACCATCGTCATCAAGTACGGCGGCAACGCCATGGTCGACGAGTCGCTCAAGAGCGGCTTCGCCCGCGACGTGGTGCTGATGAAGCTGGTGGGCATCAATCCCGTCATTGTCCACGGCGGCGGGCCGCAGATCGGGCAGCTGCTGGACAAGATAGGCAAGCAGACCGAGTTCGTGGAAGGCATGCGCGTCACCGACAGCGAGACCATGGACGTGGTGGAGATGGTGTTGGGCGGCCTGGTCAACAAGGAGATCGTCAACCTCATCAACCGCCACGGCGGCCGCGCCGTGGGGCTGAGCGGCAAGGACGGCGATCTGATTCGTGCCCGCAAGCTCACCCTGAAACGCAACGCACCGGAACTCAAGGCGCCGGAGATCATCGACATCGGTCATGTGGGGGAGGTGGCCAGTATCGAACCCGCGGTGGTGAATATGCTGGTGCATAGCGATTTCATTCCCGTGATCGCCCCAATCGGAGTCGGTGACGAAGGATATTCCTACAATATCAACGCGGACCTGGTGGCCGGCAAATTGGCGGAGGTGCTGCGTGCGGAAAAATTGATGCTGCTCACCAACGCCGCCGGCGTGTTGGATAAAGAAGGCAGGATATTGTCCGGTCTCAATGCCCGGCAAGTGGATGCCTTGATCGCCGACGGCACTATTTACGGTGGGATGCTGCCCAAGATTCGCTGCGCGCTGGATGCGGTGCAGGGTGGAGTCAGGGCCGCGCATATCATCGACGGTCGCGTCGAACACGCCGTGTTGTTGGAGTTATTCACCGATGAA
>CAZOTG010000239.1:829-4138 GCA_964582585.1 uncultured Chromatiaceae bacterium
TGATCCGCAGTTGAGAAGCGGCGGTTACTTATTGTTGCTTTGTTGTATGCCTTTCAGTTCCTTGAAACGTTTGATGTCGGCGGCAAATTTTTCCCGGACCTGTTGTTGCTGGGCGTGTTGTGCCTTGATAAAGTTGTTTTCCGCTTCGACCTGTGCCTGCAGATTGTCGATATCCTTGCTCAGGTCTTCGCTCACCGGTTTCCCAGCCTGTTCCAGGTTGGAGGCGGATCGCTGGAATTTTTCGAGGCCGCGGGTGAGGTTGCTGAGTTTGTGCTGCGCGACCTTGATGAGTCCATCTATGGTAGCGATATAGCGATCACGGGTATCCTCCAGGTCGCTGACCTGGGTGTAGGTGTCCAGCAGGATGTGGTCGTAGGTCGCCCGTTCACGGGCGAGCCGTTCCTGTTCTTTTTGTTGTTGCTGAAGCCGGGCTTCCTCCTCAAGCTGTTCCTTGGTCTTAGCCTTATCCACCTTGTCGACCGTGACGCCTCCCTTGTTCATGACGGAATAGGCGCGATCCACTTCTTGGGGAGGTAAGTGGTCGCTGTAATGGACTTGGCCGTTCGCGTCCGTCCAACGGTAGGTCTTGGCTTCGACCGAGCTAATCGAGCAGGGCACCGCCATGGCGGCGATGACCAGGTACAGGGGAACATAGAAGCGTATTTTCATTACCATTGCGGCTCCCATGATTGTGCGTTGCGTAGCGCGTACCAGGTAAGGGAATATATCGCCTTGCGGCATGGATAGGCGTGTTTCCCTTTGGATTGGACCGAACAACTTATCTTGTTTCTCATCTCACTGGTGGCGAACCTGTTCTCCGCCTTCGCCGGCGGCGGGGCGGGGCTGATTCAACTTCCGGCACTGATCTTCCTGGGATTACCCTTCGGTGTTGCGCTGGCAACCCACAAAGTGGCCAGTGTCGCCTTAGGTATCGGCGCGACCGCCAGACACTTGAGAGAACGGGCCCTGGAATGGTCCTTTGCCCTGTTTATCCTGGCCAGCGGTGTCCCGGGCGTGGTGTTGGGCGCCGGTTTGATCCTCAAGGTCCCCGATCAGGCCGCGCGCATCGCCCTGGGACTATTGACCATCGGCCTGGGAATCTTTTCCTGGCGCCGTCCCGAGTTGGGTTTGGCGTATGCGCCGCGCCATCGTCACCGTGCCGGCTACCTGTCGGGCGGCTTGGGTCTGTTTATTATTGGGATATTGAACGGTTCACTCACCTCCGGCACCGGCCTGTTCGTGACCCTGTGGCTGGTGTCGTGGTTTGGCTTGGATTACCGACGCGCCGTGGCGTATACCTTGGTGCTGGTGGGCGTATTTTGGAACGGCAGCGGGGCGCTGACCCTGGGTTTATTGGGCGAGATCCGCTGGACTTGGTTGCCGGCCCTGCTGTTGGGATCGCTGCTGGGCGGTTACGCCGGCGCGCATCTGGCCATCGTCAAAGGCAATCGCTGGATCAAGCGCGTCTATGAACTGATTACCGTGCTGGTGGGGGTGAGCCTGATCCTGCATTAGGTGCCGTACTGACCGCGGTAGGCCCGGATACGATCCAGGGCCTTGTCCATGCCGTCCATGCTCTCCAGGCAAACCATGATCTGCTCGAGGGTGATGATGCTCAGGACCGGGATGCCGTGCCGTCGTTCCACTTCTTGGATGGCGGAGAGCGGGCCCTGGCTGCGCTCCTGGCGATCGAGAGCTACCACCACGCCCGCCGGTTCGGCGCCCAGCTTGCGGATCAGGTCGATGGACTCAGCCACCGAGGTACCCGCCGAGATTACGTCGTCGATGATCAATACCTTGCCTTGCAGAGGTGCCCCCACGGTGATGCCGCCCTCGCCGTGATCTTTGGCTTCCTTGCGGTTGAAGGCATAGGGGACGTCGCGACCGTGGTGGTCGGCGAGGGCCGCGGCCGCGGCCACCGCCAGGGGGATGCCTTTGTAGGCGGGGCCGAACAACATGGCGAATTCCAGGTCGGATCGGGCGATGGCCTCGGCGTAATAACGCCCCAGGCGGGCGATACTGGCGCCGCTGTTGAACAAGCCGCTGTTGAAGAAGTAGGGGCTGATGCGCCCCGATTTAAGGGTGAACTCGCCGAAGCGCAGCACCTCATGCCGGATGGCGAACTCGATGAATTCTCGTTGATAGGCATGCATGGATGCATTGTAGCGATTTCGGGCGAACCTGGAAACGCGAACAGAAGATGGATTTGCTAAACTCCCGAATCTTTTTTAATGAATGAGTCTCTGCCATGAAGATCATGACGCTTAATGCCAACGGCATCCGTTCCGCCGCCAACAAGGGTTTCTTCGAGTGGATGCTCAAGCAGCGTCCGGACGTGGTGTGTCTGCAGGAGACCAAGGCCCAGGAACACCAGCTGGCGCCCGAGGTGCAGAAGCTGCGCGGCTATTATAGTTATTTTCATGATGCCGAGAAGAAGGGCTACAGTGGCGTTGCCATTTATTGCAAGAGAGAACCCGATCGGGTGCGTATGGGTCTGGGCTGGCCGGACATGGATGCCGAAGGGCGCTTTCTCCAGGTGGATTTCGGCCCGCTCAGTGTGATTTCCCTGTACCTGCCGTCGGGGTCCAGCAGTCCGGAACGTCAGGCGGTGAAGTTCGATTTCATGGCGCGCTTTATGCCGGTGCTGAAGAAGTTGCGGCGCAGCCACCGCGATTACATCATCTGCGGGGACTGGAACATTGCCCACAAGGCTATCGATCTCAAGAATTGGCGCAGCAACCAAAAGAACTCCGGCTTCCTGCCGGAAGAACGGGCCTGGATGGATGAGGTGCTGGAACAATTAGGCTGGGTGGACGCCTTCCGGGTGGTCAATCAAAAGCCGGATCAATATACCTGGTGGTCGAACCGCGGTCGCGCCCGGGAGAAGAATGTGGGCTGGCGCATCGATTATCAAATCATCAGCCCGCGCCTGCAGGGGACGGTGCGCTCCGCCACTATCTACACGGAGCAGCGTTTCTCGGATCACGCGCCTCTGACCCTGAACTATGACTATGAGCTTTGAGTCGCGCCGTTAACGGCTAGCTGGCGGCGCGGGATAAGGATTCGGAGTCACCCGCGGCGGCATGGGCCTCGGCTGGGATTGGGACGTTCAAGCGTTGATGGATGTTGCTCAAGGTCTCTTCTTCCCGCTCCAGCAGCGCGCAGCGTTTTTCCAGTTCGCGGATCTTGGTGTCGAGGGAGTCCCGGGACTCGTTGATCTTGCACAGGGTCTCCAGGTGTTGGTCGAGCTGATGCTTGTTCTCGCTGACCTGTTTGACCAGGGGGATCAATATGCCCTTGAACCACGCA
>CAZOTG010000240.1:0-4118 GCA_964582585.1 uncultured Chromatiaceae bacterium
CGACCTCCTTGTTGCATTGGTCGATCGCGTTCCTGAGTTCGACTTTGTTGATTTCCGAGGTGATGTCGAAGGAGGGCATGGCTGGTTTCCCGTGTCAGGTGAATTGACTGTGGCCGCGGGCGGCGCCGCGATGCGGCTGCGGGCTGCCGCTACTTCTTCTGCCGCTTGCGCAGCTTCGCCGTACCGTGCGGACCGCGGACTTGCGCCGCCTCCTGTGGATCGCGGACTTTCGCCGCCCCACGTGGATCGCGGACTTTCGCCGCGATGCGCATGCGCAGCGCGTTCAGGCGGATGAAGCCGGCGGCGTCCATCTGATCGTAGGCGCCGCGGTCATCCTCGAAGGTGGCGATGTTGGCGTCGAACAGCGAATCCGACTTGGAATCGCGGCCGGCGACGATCACGTTGCCCTTGTACAGCTTGACCCGCACCCAGCCGTTCACGTTCATCTGCGAGGCGTCGATCATGGTCTGCAGCATGCGCCGCTCGGGGCTCCACCAGTAGCCGTTGTAGATCAGCGCCGCATAGCGCGGCATCAGGTCGTCCTTCAGATGGGCGACCTCGCGGTCCAGGCACACCGACTCAATGGCGCGATGCGCGCGCAGCATGATGGTGCCGCCGGGAGTTTCGTAGCAGCCGCGCGACTTCATGCCGACGTAGCGGTTTTCCACCAGGTCGAGGCGCCCGATGCCGTGCTTGCCGCCGAGTTTGTTGAGGGTTTCGAGGACCTTCGCCGGCGACAGCTTCCTGCCGTTCACGGCAATGATGTCGCCCTGCTTGTATTCCAGTTCGACATACTCGGCGCGGTCCGGCGCCTGCTCGGGCGACACGGTCCAGCGCCACATGTCGGCTTCCGGCTCCTTGGCCGGGTTTTCGAGGATGCGGCCTTCGTAGGAAATGTGCAGCAGGTTGGCGTCGGTGCTGTAGGGCGAGCCGGCTTTTTTCTTGCCTTCCACCGGTATGCCGTGCTTCTCGGCGTATTTGAGCAGCTTTTCGCGCGAAACCAGATCCCACTCGCGCCACGGTGCGATCACGCGGATGTTCGGCTCGAGCGCATAGTAGCCGAGCTCGAAGCGCACCTGGTCGTTGCCCTTGCCGGTGGCGCCGTGCGACACCGCGTCGGCGCCGGTCAGGCGCGCGATCTCGATCTGGCGCTTGGCGATCAGCGGGCGCGCGATCGAGGTGCCGAGCAGGTATTCGCCCTCGTAGATCGCGTTGGCGCGGAACATCGGGAAAACGAAATCGCGCACGAACTCCTCGCGCAGATCGTCGACGAAGATCTTTTTCACGCCGAACTGTTTCGCTTTTTTCCGCGCCGGCTCGAGCTCTTCCCGCTGGCCGATATCGGCGGTGAAGGTGATCACCTCGCAGCCATACTGGTCTTGCAGCCATTTGAGGATGACCGAGGTGTCCAGCCCGCCGGAGTAGGCGAGTACGACTTTTTTCACTTCGCTGGTTTTATTTGACATTTGGCTACTCAAAAAATGACGAATTCAGACGGTAGGCCTCGAGCCTTGAGCGCGCGCTGCCTTAGCTGACCTTTCCCAAGAGCAGGAATTCCATCAGCGCTTTCTGGCTGTGCAGGCGGTTCTCGGCTTCGTCCCAGACCACGCTTTGCGGTCCGTCGATTACCTCCGCGGACACCTCCTCGCCGCGATGCGCCGGCAGGCAGTGCATGAACAGGGCCTCGGGGCCGGCCAATTTCATCATATCGGCATCGACCTGCCAGTCGCTGAAATCGCGCTTGCGCTCCGCGTCCTCGGCTTCGAATCCCATGCTGGTCCATACGTCCGTCGTGACGAGGTCGGCGCCGTGCGCCGCATCCATCGGGTCGGCGAAATGCTCGAAGTACTGCTTGCCGTAGCTGCCGGCGCGCTCCGCTTCCACTTCGTAGCCTGGCGGCGTCGAGACGTGCAGATTGAAATCGAATATCGCCGCCGCCTGCATCCAGGTATTGCAGACATTATTGGAGTCGCCTATCCATGCCACCGTCTTGCCGCTGATCGAGCCGCGGTGCTCCATGAAGGTGAATATGTCGCCCAGCACCTGGCAGGGGTGATATTCGTTGGTCAGGCCATTGATCACCGGCACGCGCGACACGCCGGCAAAGCGCTCGAGAATGGATTGCTCGAAGGTGCGGATCATGACGATGTCGACCATACGCGACACCACCTGGCCCATGTCCTCGACCGGCTCGCCGCGCCCGAGCTGGGTATCGCGCGTGCTCAGAAAGATGGCTGCGCCTCCGAGCTGGTGCATGCCCGCCTCGAACGACAGGCGCGTGCGCGTCGATTGCTTCTCGAAAATCATCGCCAGCGTGCGGTCGACGAGCGGATGGTAGGGCTTGTATTGCTTGAACTGGGCTTTGATCCAGCGCGTGCGCGCGAGCAGGTGCTCGTATTCCGCACGGGAAAAGTCGCTGAAGCGCAGAAAATGCCGTAGTTCCATGATCCGTCTCCGGCTTCAGCTCGCCGAGGCGGGCTGGCCGAGGAAGTCCAGAATCAGGGGGCTCAGGCGCTCGACCAGCTGCCGCGCTTCATCCTGGTTCATGATCAGCGGCGGCAGCAGCCGCACCACCTTGTCCGCGGTGACGTTGATGAGCAAGCCGGCCTCGAGCGCCCGCCCGACGAGCTCCGTGCATGGCCGGTCGAGCTCGATGCCCAGCATCAGCCCCATGCCGCGGATCGCGACCACGCCTTTGGCGTTGGCGAGCGCTGCCTCGAGGCTGGCGCGGATGAAATCTCCGACCCTGACCGCGTTGTCCAGCAGCTTTTCCTGCTCGATGGCGTCGAGGGTGGCGAGCGCGGCGGCGCAGGCGAAGGGATTGCCGCCGAACGTGGAACCATGGTTGCCCGGCTTGAATAATTCCGCCGCGGCACCCCTGGCAAGGCAGGCTCCGATCGGCACCCCGCCGGCGAGCCCCTTGGCCAGCGTAACGACGTCCGGATAGAAGTCCGCGTGCTGATAGTAAAACCATTTGCCGGTGCGCCCCAGGCCGCACTGGATTTCATCGAGCATGAGCAGCCACTGGTATTCGTCGCACAGCGCGCGCAAGCCGCGCAGATAGTCGAAGTGCGCAAGATTGATGCCGCCTTCGCCCTGGATCGGCTCGACCAGAACCGCGACCACGTTGCGGTTGTTCTGCGCCACCTGGCGCACCGCCTCCAGGTCGTCGTAGGGCACACGCACGAAGCCGGAGACCAGCGGCTCGAACCCGGCGTGCACCTTTCGGCTGCCCGTGGCCGAGAGCGTGGCCAGCGTGCGGCCGTGAAACGCCTTTTCCATTACCACGATCGCGGGATTCTCGACGCCCTTGCCCTTGGCGTAGAGCCGCGCGATCTTGATCGCGGCCTCGTTTGCCTCGCAGCCGGAATTGCAGAAGAAAACCTTGTCCATGCCGCTGATCGCGGCGAGCTGGTCGGCAAGGTTTTCCTGCTCGGTGATCTGATAAATGTTGGATGTGTGAATCAGCCTGCCGGCTTGCGCGGCAAGTGTTTGCACCAGCTTCGGGTGGGCATGGCCGAGCGTGTTCACGGCGATGCCGCCGAGGCAGTCCAGGTAGTGCTTGCCCTGCGCATCCCACAGCCATACGCCCTGGCCGTGGGTAAATGCCACCGGCAGCCTGGAATAGGTATTCATTACGTGAGACATCGCCATGCCCTAACAGACTATCGCCATTCTCTTCCCGGGCGGAACACCGTACAGGAACATAGATTCCTCAGGGGAAGCAAATTTCGGCAGCCTCTGAATTTGGGGGATATAAAGGGGACACGCCCCTTTTTTCAGCACCCTGCTAAAACAAAACGCACACGGCGGCAGTTGCCGCCGTGTGCCCGACATTCAGTTGGATAATGTTAGCACACCGCCGCAACCATTGGCGGCGCGCGCGTCTCAAGATTAACCCGATCAAACTCCAGGTCTGGACTTACTTTGCCGTGGCAAGGTGGGTGCGCTCAGCCGATTGGCGTACCGTGCACTGCAAAATCTCGCAATATTGATACATCTGGCGCAACTTGCGCTCGGCATCGCGTTCATCGCGGCCATGTATCAGCAGCTTGTCCACAATCAAACCGCCGCGCGTGCGTATACGGAAACCGTATTTTGTAATTGCAGAAGACGCC
>CAZOTG010000241.1:0-4098 GCA_964582585.1 uncultured Chromatiaceae bacterium
TTGCAGCTGGCGGGCGAAGATATGATCGAAACCGTAAGCGTTGCCGATAGAGGTCAGCGCCGAACTGTCGGTGGTCAGAGCCACCGCCGGATAACCGCGCCGCTCCTTCTCGAAACGCCCGGTGAGCTCCGCGGCGAAGTGCTGGGCGTCGGCCGCTGAGCCGCCGTTGCCGCAGATGAACAGGCGCCGTCCGGCGGCGAAAGCGTCGCGGATCAGCTTCACCGCTTCGTGCAATGCCTTCTCCATGCCTGCCACACTCTCCACAGCGGCATGATGTTCGGCGATGGCCGTCTTCAAGTCGAAATCTTTCATCTCAATCACCCTTGCGGCATTGTTCGATGATGTTGGAGGTGGAATGGCCCGGACGATAGTCGAGGATCACCACCTTGCCGCCCTTGGCGGTCACGCAGTCATGGCCGGCCACCTGCTCCGGCCGATAGTCGCCGCCCTTGGCCAGGCAATCGGGCTGCACCCGGCAGATCAGCCGCTCCGGCGTATCCTCGCCGAACGGCACCACCCAGTCCGCGCACTGCAAGGCGGCCAGTACCGCCATGCGATGATCCAGGGCATTGATGGGGCGGGTCGCACCCTTGAGGCGCCGCACCGAATCATCGTCGTTGACTGCGACGATCAGGCGATCGCCCAGGCGCCGCGCCTCCTCCAGGTAGGCCACATGGCCGGCATGGAGGATGTCGAAACAGCCGTTGGTCATCACCACCCGCTCGCCGCGCGCGCGGGCCTGTTCCACCGCCGCCAGCAGTTGCGCTTCGCTGAGGACGCCGCGCTCCACCACACCCTCTTCGTGCAGCGCGCGGCGAATCTCGGGGATGCTCACCGTGGCCGTGCCCAGTTTACCCACCACGATGCCGGCGGCCAGATTGGCGAAGGCCGTGGCCTCGGCCAGGTCTTCCCCCGCGGCCAGGGCCGCCGCCAAGGCCGAGATCACCGTATCGCCGGCGCCGGTGACATCGTAGACCTCACGGGCCTTGGCGGGCAGGTTCAGGGCCGCGGCGTCGCGCCGCAACAGGGTCATGCCCTGCTCGCCGCGGGTGATCAACAACGCACCCAGGTCATGCTGGGTCATGAGCGCCGTGCCCTTGACCACTATCTCCTCTTCGCTGCGGCAATGCCCTACCACCGCCTCGAACTCGGTGAAGTTGGGCGTCACCGCCGTGGCGCCGCGATACATACTGAAGTCGTAGCTCTTGGGGTCCACCAGTACCGGGCGCTGCGCCGCCCGCGCCGCCTGAATCAAGGCCTGCGCCGCGCCCAAGGTCCCCTTGCCGTAGTCGGACAACACCACCACCCCCGCCTCCTGCAGCGCATCACTGAAAGGAGGCAGCAGGCTGTCCTCCTGAAACCCCGGCAGACCGCCTTCGAAGTCGAGGCGGATCAGTTGCTGGTGACGGCTCAACACCCGCAGCTTGGTGATGGTGACCACATCGGGAAGCTCCTGGAACAGGCAGCGCACCCCGGCGGCGGCGAGAACGCCCGCCAAGGTCCGCGCCGCGTCGTCGGGGCCGGTCACCGCCAGCAAGGACACCTGGGCACCCAAGGCGGCGATGTTGAGGGCCACGTTGCCGGCGCCGCCGGGCCGTTCCTCGGCCTCCTCCACCCGCACCACCGGCACCGGCGCCTCAGGCGAGATGCGCGAGGTGCTGCCGTGCCAATATCGGTCCAGCATCACATCGCCCACCACCAGCACCCGGGCGGATTCGCAATGGGGAATGGCTATTCTCATCAGCGGCTCTAGGGTCTGTTGACACCAACTGCCCGTATCTTAGCATGGGAGTCCCGATTTGGTTTTTGGACAGCATCACGGCGGGCCGGTAGAATTTGTTCTTTTTCGATCGGCCCACGTGACCACCGCAAGCTCATTCTCATGGCGACTCCTCGCCCCACGCTACTGGCCCACCTGGCTGGGCATGGGCGTCATGTGGTTTCTCGGCCAGTTGCCTTATGGCTGGCAGATGGGCCTCGGCCGCTTCCTGGGCAGGCTCATAGGGCGACTGGGAACCGCGCGCGAACATGTCGCCCGGGTCAATCTGTCCTTATGCCTGCCGGAGTTGAGCGAAGCGGAGCGGGAACGCCTGCTGGCGAGACACATGGAGGCAGTGGGCATGGCCATGATAGAAACGGCCATCAGCTGGTGGACCCCCGCGGAGCGAATGCGGCCCTTGGTACAAGTCGAGGGCCTGGAACACCTGCACGCGGCCTTACAAAAAGGTCATGGCGCTATCGTGCTCCTGGGCCACTTCACCAACATCGAACTGACCACCCGCCTACTGGCCATGCACACGCCCCTGTACATCAGCTATCGCCGGCATAAGAACCCGGTATACCAAATCATGATGGAGAGGACCCACGGTCCGCAATGCGCGGGACTGATTTCCCACACCGATCTGCGCGCCATGTACCAGGTGCTAAAGCGCAATGAATCTCTGTTTTACGCGCCGGACCAGAACTACGCCGGCAAACACAGCGCCTTCGTCCCGTTCTTCGGCGTCCCCGCCTCTACCATCACCGCCACCTCGCGCATCGCCAAGACCAGCGGCGCGCCGGTGATCCCGGTACTGGCGCAACGCCTCCCCGACGACGCCGGCTACCGCATCACCCTGCAGGCACCCTTGGAAGATTTCCCCGGCGAAGACCCGGCGAGCGATGCGGCGCGCATCCTCAAAGTCATCGAGGGCCATGCGCGACAAGTCCCCGAGCAATACCTGTGGGTCCACCGCCGCTTCAAGACCCGGCCGCCCGGCGAAAAACCCGTCTATTAGCTAAAAATCAACGCAAGGCCGCTGAGGAGCGAAGGACGCAACCCAGCGGCATGTTTACTATATATGCGCGGCTAAAAATTTGCCCCTTACCCATGTTATTCCCTATGCTTGGGCCATGGCCGTCCGGAAGAAGTCAAAAAAAGCAGTAAAAAAGAGGCTGTATCACTGGGCACGCTGGCCCAAGGACAAGCTCTTGGACACGCGCATCTGCGACCTCGGCCTGCGCATCGCCGGCTCCCCCCTGGAGCTCCGCGTCCTGCAACTTTATCGTGAATTAGAGCAACGCGGCTTCGCGTTCCGGCCGCATTTCTGGTTGTCTGACGAGTGGTACTGCCCGGACGGTGTACCCGGCGTTTCCATCCCGTTCTTTCTCGCTCACCCGCGGCTGCGCCGCCTCGAGCTCGAATCGGTCATGGAGGTGGAAGGTGGTACACGCGACTGGTGTATGCGGCTGCTGCGCCATGAGACCGCCCATGCCCTGCTGAACGCCTATCAACTGCATGAACGCCGCGATTGGAAACGCGTTTTCGGCCGTCCCAACACCACCTATCCCGACACCTATCTCCCGAAACCCTACAGCAAGCGCTACGTGCTCAACCTGCCCAACTGGTACGCTCAGGCGCACCCGCACGAAGACTGGGCGGAGACCTTCGCCGTGTGGCTGAAACCGAAATCCGACTGGCGGCGGCGCTACCGGAGCTGGCCGGCCATCAAAAAACTCGAATATGTCGATGGGCTCATGCGCGAGATCCGCGACAGACGCCCACGCCTGCGCAATCTCCGCGAGGAATGCCCGGTGGAAAAGATGCGCATGACCCTGCGCGAATACTACGCCGACAAGATCGCCCGCTACGGCTTCGACGGCCCGGAGTTTTTCGACCGCGATCTGCAAAAGCTGTTTTCCGGCGCACCCGAGCACGCGTGCAACGAAAAGGCGTCGCGCTACATTCGCCGTACCCACAACGATGTCATTGACGTCGTCGAACGCTGGACGGCGGAGTACAAATACCGTATCAATGAAGTACTGAAGGAGATGGCACGGCGCTGCGATAAACTTGGCTTGCGCGTAGCACGCGAAGAACAGGAGATGAAGCCGGAACTGGTTGCCTTCCTAACCGTGGTGGTAATGCACAAACTCTACAGCGGCGGATTCCACATAAACCTATGAAGAAGAAAAAACTGCGGATCATGATGCTGGTACACGCCGATCTGGTGCCGCCGGAGGACCTGATCGACGAAAATGATCCGCGCATGGACAAGTACCGTACCGAGCACGACGTACGCAAAGCCCTGTTGACGCTCGGTCATGAAGTGCGCATGA
>CAZOTG010000242.1:0-4092 GCA_964582585.1 uncultured Chromatiaceae bacterium
CGCGCATTCGCCCGAGAGCAGCACGACATAAGCGATCTCGAGGCCTGGGACGTCACCTATTACAGCGAAAAATTGCGCCAGCATCGTTTCGCCATCTCCAAGGAAGACCTCAAACCCTACTTTCCCGAGGCGAGGGTGGTGGCGGGTATGTTCCAAGCGGTTCGACGTCTCTACGGTTTGGATATCCGCGAGGTCAAGGGCGTAGACCTGTGGCACCCCAGCGTGCGTTTCTTTGAGATCATCGATGAGCGTGATGAAATGCGCGGCCAATTTTATCTGGATCTCTATGCGCGCCCCAACAAGCGCGGCGGGGCGTGGATGGACGAATGCATCACCCGCAAGAGCGGCACCGCCGGTGTGCAAATTCCGGTAGCCTATCTCACCTGCAATTTCTCGCCGCCGCTGGGCAACGACCCCGCCCTGTTTACCCATGAGGAAGTGCTGACCCTGTTTCACGAGTTCGGCCACGGCCTGCATCATATGCTGACCAAGGTGGACTATCCCAGCGTGGCAGGCATCGCCGGCGTGCCGTGGGACGCGGTGGAGCTGCCCAGCCAGTTCATGGAGAACTGGTGCTGGCATCGCGAGGCCCTGGACCTCATCGCCGGTCATTACCAGACCGGCGCCCCCCTGCCCGAGGACTTGTTCCAGAAAATGCTGGCGGCCAAGAATTTCCAGTCCGGTATGCAGATGGTGCGGCAATTGGAATTCTCCCTGTTCGATTTCCGCCTGCACCTGGAATACGATCCAGACAAGGGGCCGCGGGTCTATGAAGTCCTTGACGAGGTGCGCGAACAGGTGGCGGTGATGAAGCCGCCGTCCTTCAATCGCTTTCCTCACAGCTTTTCCCACATCTTCGCCGGCGGCTACGCCGCAGGATACTACAGCTACAAATGGGCCGAGGTGTTGTCCTCGGACGCCTTTGCCGCCTTCGAGGAAAACGGCATCTTCGACCGTGACACCGGCCTGCGTTTCCTGAGCACGGTGCTGGAGCAGGGCGGTTCGCGGGAACCCATGGAGTTGTTCGTGGAATTCCGCGGCCGTGAGCCCACCATCGACGCTCTGCTCCGACACAGCGGCATCGCGGCGTGAACTTCTTCAACGCGAAGGCGCCAAGACGCAAAGCAATTTATCTTGCTTTGCGCTCCTTGGCGTCTTCGCGTCTTCGCGTTGGGTGTTTATGCTGAAGATCGCCACCTGGAACGTGAATTCGTTGAATGTGCGCCTGCCGCAGGTGCTGTCGTGGCTGGATTCCTCGCGGCCGGATATCCTTGCCTTGCAGGAGACCAAGCTCACCGACGACAAGTTTCCCGTGGCCGAGTTCGAATCGGCAGGTTATCGCGCCCTGTTTTCCGGTCAGAAGACCTACAACGGCGTGGCGATCCTGAGCAGGGAGCCGGGTGCGGAGGTGATTACGGACCTCCCCGGTCTCGACGATCCGCAGCGGCGGGTGTTGGCGGCCAGCTATGGTGAGCTGCGGGTGCTAAATCTTTATGTACCCAACGGTGAGAGTGTGGGTTCGGAAAAATATGCCTACAAGCTGGATTGGCTGGATAAGCTCATCGACTTCGTCGCGGCGGAGCTCAAGCGCCATCCCAAGCTGGTGGTGTTGGGCGATTTCAACATTGCCCCAGAGGAGCGCGACGTCTACGATCCCCTGGTATGGCAGGGAAAGGTGTTGTTCAGCGAGGCGGAGCGAGCAGCCTTGCAACGCCTGCTGGCGACCGGTTTATGTGACAGCTTTCGTTTATTCGAGCAAGAAGAAAAGCAATTCAGCTGGTGGGATTACCGCATGGCCGCCTTCCGTCGCAACCTGGGGTTGCGCATCGATCATATTCTGGCGAGCAAGCCCTTGTGCGAAGGCTGCCGTTCCTGCGTCATCGACAAGGCGCCGCGTAAGAACGAACGGCCCTCGGACCATACGCCGGTGGTGGCGGAATTTTTATAATTCAATATAAATAAGGAGACGGGGATGAAATTGTACGGCTCGTTGACTTCGCCCTATGTGCGCAAGGTGCGGATGCTGCTCGCGGAAAAGGGCATCGCTTACGATTTCGTGGAGGAAGGACCCTCCGACGCCGCAGGCAACGTGGCGCGTTTAAATCCTTTGGGCAAGGTGCCGGCCCTGGTGCGCGACGATGGTGAGGTATTGTTCGATTCACCCATGATCATGGAGTACCTGGACAGCCTCAAGGGCGCGCCGCTGATCCCGCCGCCCGGCGAGGCGCGCTGGCAGGCGCAGCGCTGGCATGCCCTGGCGCAGGGCATGATGGATGCGACGGTGGCGCGACTCATGGAGACCCGCCGCGACCCGGAGCGGCAGGAGCCCGCGGTCATTCGCAAACAGGAGGGCAAGGTGGCGGCGGCGCTGGGCTTCGCTGAACAGCGCATCCCGGACGGTGAGTTTGTGATGGGCGATCAGTTGACCGTGGCCGACATTGCCCTGGGGGCGGCCTTGGGCTACCTTGATCTGCGTTATGCCCATGACTGGCGCGGTTCGCACCCGCGTCTGGCTCGCTGGTTCGAGATGTTAGAACGGCGGCCGTCCTTTATCGAGACCGCGCCGGCATGAACTACGCCGACCTGAGGGACTTTCTCGCCAAGCTGGAACGGGAAGGCGAACTCAAACGCATCACCGCGGAAGTGGACCCCTATCTGGAGATGACCGAGATCTGCGACCGTACCCTGCGCGCCGGCGGGCCGGCGCTGCTGTTCGAGAACCCCAAGGGCCATACCATCCCGGTACTGGGCAATCTGTTCGGCACGCCGCGCCGCGTGGCACTGGGAATGGGCCAGGATTCGGTGGCGGCGCTGCGCGAGGTGGGCAAGCTGCTGGCCTATCTCAAGGAGCCGGAGCCGCCCAAGGGCTTCAAGGACGCCTGGGAGAAATTTCCGGTGTTCAAGCAGGTGCTCAACATGGCGCCCAAGGTGGTGAGCCGCGCGCCCTGTCAGGAGCATGTGCTGGAAGGCGATGAAGTGGATCTGGAGAAACTGCCTATTCAGACCTGTTGGCCCGACGATGCCGGGCCGCTCATCACCTGGGCCCTGGTGGTCACCAAGGGCCCCCACAAAGAGCGGCAGAACATGGGTATCTACCGCCAGCAGGTGATCGGCCGCAACAAGGTGATCATGCGCTGGCTGGCCCAGCGCGGCGGGGCCCTGGATTATCGCGAGTGGTGCGAGGCCCGTCCCGGCGAACCCTTTCCGGTGGCGGTGGCCCTGGGCGCGGACCCGGCCACCATCCTCGCCGCGGTGACGCCGGTGCCGGACACCCTGTCCGAATACGCCTTCGCCGGCCTGTTGCGTGGTTCCAAAACCGAATTGGTGAAGTGCCGCAGCCACGATCTGCAGGTGCCGGCCTCCGCCGAGATCGTCCTGGAAGGTTTTATCCATCCCAATGAGACGGCGCAAGAGGGTCCCTTCGGCGATCACACCGGCTATTACAACGAGGTGGAAATCTTCCCGGTGTTCACCGTCGAGCGCATCACCCACCGCGACAATCCCATCTATCACAGCACCTATACCGGCCGGCCTCCAGACGAGCCGGCGGTGCTGGGGGTGGCGCTCAACGAGGTGTTCGTACCCATCCTGCAAAAGCAGTTTCCCGAGATCACGGATTTCTATCTGCCGCCGGAGGGCTGTTCCTATCGCCTGGCGGTGGTGAGCATGAAGAAGCAATACCCGGGTCATGCCAAGCGGGTGATGCTGGGGGTGTGGAGTTTCCTACGTCAGTTCATGTACACCAAGTTCGTGATCGTCACCGATCACGACGTGGATGTGCGGGAGTGGAAAGATGTGATCTGGGCCATGACCACCCGCATGGACCCGGGGCGGGATACGGTGATCATCGACAATACCCCCATCGATTATCTAGACTTCGCCTCGCCGGTGGCGGGCCTGGGTTCCAAGATCGGTTTCGACGCCACCAATAAGTGGCGAGGCGAGACACAGCGGGAGTGGGGGCGCCCAATCCGCATGAGCGACGAGGTCAAGCGGCGGGTGGACGAGATCTGGGAGGACCTGGGGATCGGTCCCGCCTCTACCTGAGCGCGACGGATATCAGTAAACTAACGGCCGGGAGGAGAGACATGC
>CAZOTG010000243.1:0-4072 GCA_964582585.1 uncultured Chromatiaceae bacterium
CCAATTTCTTTGCCAGCAACATCTCCCGTCAGGAGCCGTTGAGTTTCGGAGACTTGGTAACTAACGACCTATACGCAAGAGTAGCGGATGAGGATCCACCTGTTGTTTAACATCTCGACCAGCAAAGCTGGCAGCCTTTCTACACCAAGTTCAAGTCCAATGGCAAGAATCTTTTTGATGCCTACTTCTTTCCCTACGGCCTGACACAGAGCCCAAATCTCTCGAAGTCGCAAGTCTATGGGTTCTTGCGAGACCAGTGGAAAGAGATAGACGATCCGAAAAGGATTATTCAGGAACTCGGAGTCTTTCAAGGCGCCTTTCTCGACATTACTTGTGGCACGAATGTCGAGGGGCATCCAAAGAAGACGGCGAGGTGCTTCAGGAATCTGTGGCAGTCAAACTCACCAAGTTCCACCTTCCCTTTTCTCATGCAGCTGTCTAGAGCATTGACTGTGGGGGATATCCCTCACCCCGAGGGGCAGGAGGTTCTTGAGATCATTGAATCGTTCCTTGTGCGCCGAGCGATCTGTGGTCATGAGCCGACAGGCCTCCATGCAGTGTTCAAGCGTCTATGGGTAGACTGCGGGGGGACTCCCACTCCAGACAATGTGATATCAGAGATCAAGAAGCATCGAACGGTTGTATGGCCGGATGACAAAGCCGTGAGAGAGGCAATGCTCACACGCAAGATGTACGGTGCTGGCATCACCAAATACATTCTCCTGCAATATGATCTCCATCTAGGTGGAGATCAGCCGAGTGACTCCCCTTGGATCGAGCATGTACTACCAGAGAATCCGTCAAAAGGATGGTTTCTGGATTTCACCAAAAGAGAGCATGCGATGATGAAAGACCGCATAGCCAACTTGATACCACTTTCAGAGAAAATGAACACATCCCTAAGCAACAAACCATATGATGCAAAGCGTGCGACATACCTTGAAGATGCAATGTACAAGTCGGCCAGAAAACTTGCCCAGGCCAACAAGACATGGGCTCCAGAGACAATAGAAAAGAGGGGCAGGAAAATTGCCCGCTGGGCCGTGAAAAGATGGCCATTCTAGCATCGAGCGACCGTCTGACGGGGTCAAGCTTCAAGTGAGAGTGCCTCGAGTCCACACGGAGCTGACCCCTGAACATTATAAAGTCGGAGAACTTGATCAGGGAGAGAGTGGCTGTACCCTAGATCACACCAGGGGAGACTATCAAACATGGAAGACCGTTCGCAAGTCATTTCCTCAATCGACGGGCACTTTCTTGATGTTGTAGCTGACCTGCGAGAACATCTTCGGAGCAATCCGCAGGATCGCGTCACTGCCGTGGCCCTCGACGGACTGGCCGATGCTCTGTTAGGCAGCATACTCGGTCAACAAACACTCGTGCCAAATGAGCAGACTCTTCGCCTCCTTGGCATTGTGGGCGAAGCTTTCAATGGGCATCCACGGGCCATGCTTTTGCTCTCAAAAGCCTTCATTGATCGGGGCGACCACGAGAAGGCACTCGACTATGCCTCGAGGGGGCTCTCGAACGAACCCGAGAACCCTGATCTGCTTTTCAATCATGCGCTCTGCCTATTGGAGGTCGGCCAGCTTGAGGCGGGCATCCCAGAATTCAAGCAATACATCGAGCTGGAGCCAAACAACCCTTGGGCTTACAACAACATCGGCACGGCATATAGATCGATGGGGTACTTTGACACGGCCGAGGAGTACTTTCAATTGGCCATCAAGCACGACGAGCGCTTTGGTCCAGCCTACTACAACATGGCCATGCTGTGTATGGACCAGGCGGACTGGGCGCGTTGTGCCCATTTCGCCAGCATCGCTGAACGCTTTGACCCCATGGACAAGAATATCCAACTGGCACTAGGAGATGCGTTCGAAGGTCTGGAGATGCACGAGACAGCGGTGCAGCACCTGGTCAAAGCAACACTGATTGACAAGACCTTTGTGGAGGCCTTCGAGACCCTGGCGAGTGCCTATGCTGATCTTGGCATGCTGGATCTGGCCATCGCCGCCGGGCAGCAGGCGCTGGCTCTGAATCAAGACAGCTGGATGGCGCTGGCCAACATCGGCTATGCCCACACAAGAGCTGGAGACTACGAATCAGCGATTGACTACCAGCTGCGGGCCCTTGAGAAGGAGCCCGATTCCTCTGGGCAGTACCATCTCTTTTGGGAACTTGGCTGGGACTACTTCTGCGAAGGACAATACGACAAGGCTGAAGACTTCACGAAACGGGCGCTTCAGGCCAGGGAGTATCCTGATGTGATGCTTCGATTCAATCTTGGCCTGATCCTACTTGCCAAAGAGAAAATGGTCGAAGCCACCGAAGCATACCGGGAAGCCATCCGCTATGCTGACTCGATCCCGGATGGGTCCATTGCAATGCAAGCCTTCAATGAGCTGCGCGAGTTCCTGGGGGAACACCACGTGACCCTTGAGGAGGACTCTGATCTGGCTAAACTGCTCAAGCAACATGGATGGGAAATCTAGTGTGTTGCATTGGGCCATCCTGGGCGGAGAAAAACGGCAACGCGCAAGTTGGATGAGCTTCGGGTTGCGCAATGGTTGGGTCACTTGTGCTGGCAGGCATCTGGCTTCCCACTACTGAATTCACCAAACGGGCCGGGGAGGAGCGGTCAGGAGCCGCTTTTGGGCCGGCTGGACGATCCCAATAGGCTGGTTTCGAGTAGAGGCCTCTCCGCATGCTGACCATCTTGTCCTGCCTTGACTCTGACGAAATGGCCGAAGCGCGCAAACGGGAGCTAAGACTCCCTCGGGAGCTTTGTGCTTCGTTAGGGATTTCGGCGCTAAGGGCCTGCATGGACGGTTACTACATCGACGCAAAAGACGAGGTGGTTGATTGGAGCCGAGAAGTCGAGGTCGCCATCCGATCCAAGGTCAGCCTCCCACCAGATGCACCTCTGCCCTCCGCGACGTCTTCCTCATTTAAGGAGACGCGCGTCCAGGTGATGAACGAGACAACACTGAGCGCATCAAAGCAACTCGTAGATGCCGGACATCGGCCGTTGGCCCTCAACTTCGCCAACGGATTCTTCGCCGGAGGCGGGTTCCTCGGGGGAGCCAGGGCCCAAGAAGAAGCCCTGTGTCGCTCGAGTGCCCTATATGCAACGCTGGTCGACGATGCCATGTACGAAGCTCATTCAGCACGCGCTAGCCACGACTCCACCGACTGGGCGATCCTGTCGCCGGATGTGCCAGTGTTCCGAACCGATGACGGCACGGTGCTTGATGAGCCTTGGCTCTTGAGTTTCATCACATGTGCTGCCCCGGTCGCCTATGATGTGGGACAGCCGCTGGCGGGGGAGCTTCTCCATCGCCGGGTTGTCCGGGTCTTGGCAATCGCCAGGGCTTATCAATATTCCACGCTAGTACTCGGGGCGTGGGGTTGTGGGGCGTTCGGCAACGATCCCGCACGCACGGCCGGCGACTTTCGGGGTGCCTTGGAAGGCGAGTTCGCAGGCGCGTTTTCGGACGTGGTGTTCGCCATCACGGACTGGTCACCTGAGCGGCGGACCTTGGGTCCATTCTGTGAAATCTTCTCGTGAGGGAACTTGCGAACTCCATGTTGGTAGTCCAATGAGACAGCCTGAGATGGATCAGCGAATGTCTGCGGCTCCGAAGATGTAAAAGCTGGGAACTCCAATACTTCTAAGGCCGATCCCCTTGAACTGCTGACTGTCTTCAAGAAGCCTGAAGGCCCTCCGCCCCATGGCTGTACCTAGAAGCGGTCTCGCCCCCATCGAGCCGCGACGGGGCCTCACGAAATACTTCACCGCCATCTCCGTAATCATTCTTCCCAAGGCTGAGCCCGACTGGCCCAGCCGGGATGCCTTGGCCTGGAGATACGATCGATATCTCTCCCAAACACCCTAACCCGGGGCCTGTCACGCTGATTGGCTCGAAACCCCCAATGGCCCTCGATCCCGATCACCCTCACCGGCGGTCTCGCCCCTAATTCAACGGCGTGCCACAATCCGTGAACCACTTGAATTGGCCACCTTCCATCAGCAGGTGCAGGCTGCCGGTCGTGGGGGTGCCCAGCGCCT
>CAZOTG010000244.1:0-4069 GCA_964582585.1 uncultured Chromatiaceae bacterium
AGGCGCAGCGGCCGCGCCGCGCCGCGCAGGCTGACCACGGCCTCCTCGGCGGTGAGGAACAGGGTGGAGCCGGCATTGCGGGATAGAAACAATACCCGGGGGTCGCTCTGACCCTGATTGGGTTCGAAGGCGAGGGGCAATTTGGCGAACGAGTGGGCGGCGTTCACCGCCTTGTCGGAGAACGCCGCCGCGGCGACGTGTCGATCAGGCGTATCATGGCTATACCACCACCCTGCCGCGGCGAGCATGGCCAGCCCCGCCAACCACACCGCCCAAGCACGCCGGAAAATTGCGATTTGCATAACCCCCACTCATCCGCTGACAGAAGGTAGCTTGATTCTAACATGATCCCGGACCGACTCCGCCGAGACAGGGCCGCGGGCTTGCGGTATCCTTTTGCACCCGGATCTATCGAGGCTGACATGAAGGTTTTGATCATCGGCGGCGGGGGCCGCGAGCACGCCCTGGCCTGGAAAACAGCGCAATCTTCCCGGGTGGAGAAGGTCTTCGTCGCCCCCGGCAATGCCGGCACCGCCCTGGAAACCAAAGTGGAAAATGTCCCCATCGCCGCCGATGCCGTGGCCGATCTGGTGGGCTTCGCCCGTGACAACGCCGTCGGCCTCACCATCGTCGGCCCCGAGGCGCCACTGGTGGCGGGGGTGGTGGACGCCTTTCAAGCCGCGGGCCTGCGCTGCTTCGGTCCCAATCGGGCGGCGGCGCAACTGGAGGGCTCCAAGGCCTTTGCCAAAGACTTCCTGGCGCGCCACCGCATCCCCACCGCCGCTTATCGCAATTTTACCGACGTCGACGCCGCTATCGACTATATCCGCGAGCAGGGGGCGCCCATCGTGGTCAAGGCCGACGGCCTGGCCGCGGGCAAGGGTGTGATCCTGGCGCAGACGGAAGATGAAGCCGTCGCCGCAGTACGCGACATGCTGGCGGGCAATGCCTTCGGCGAGGCCGGCCATCGCGTGGTCATCGAGGAATTGCTGCAGGGCGAAGAGGCCAGCTTCATCGTGATGGTGGACGGCAGGCATATCCTGCCCATGGCCACCTCCCAGGATCACAAGGCCCGCGACAACGGCGACCGTGGCCCCAATACCGGCGGCATGGGCGCCTATTCCCCCGCGCCGGTGGTCACGGCGGCGGTGCACGCGCGCATTATGCGCGAGGTGATCGAACCCACGGTGCGCGGCATGGCCGCCGACGGCACCCCTTACACCGGTTTTCTCTACGCCGGACTGATGATCGGCCTCGACGGCACGCCGCGAGTGCTGGAATTCAATTGCCGCTTCGGCGATCCCGAGACCCAGCCCATCATGATGCGATTGCGTTCCGACCTGACGACGTTGTGCGATGCGGCCCTGGACGGCAAACTGGATCAGATCAAGGCGCAATGGGACCCGCGGCCCGCCCTGGGCGTGGTGTTGGCGGCGGATGGTTATCCCGGCGACTATCGCAAGGGCGATGTAATCAGCGGCCTGCCAGCGGAAACCGCGGATGCCAAGGTATTCCATGCCGGCACCGCGCCCAAGGACGGAGAGATCGTCACCGCCGGCGGGCGGGTGCTGTGCGCCTGCGCCCTGGGCGACACCGTCTACAAAGCCAAACTCCGCGCCTATGACTTGGTGCATCAGATCCGTTGGGACGGCGTGTACTACCGTACCGATATCGGCTACCGCGCCGTGGCCCGGGAACAACAACGCTAATCACGCATTGACTCGAGAAGGAAAACCCTATGCCAAAACCGTTTGTCGCAATCCTGATGGGCTCCGATTCGGACCTGCCGGTGGTGCAAAGCACCCTCGATACCCTGGGATCGTTGGGCGTACCCTATGAAGTCAAGATCACCTCCGCCCATCGCACCCCCGCCGCCACTCATGCCTACGTCAAGGATGCAGACGGGCGCGGCTGTGCGATATTCATCTGCGCGGCGGGACTGGCCGCGCATCTGGCCGGCACCGTGGCGGGCCTCACTTTGAAGCCGGTGATCGGCATCCCCATGGACGGCGGACCGCTCAGCGGCATGGATTCCTTGCTGTCCACGGTGCAGATGCCGGGCGGCATCCCGGTGGCGACCGTGGCCATCGGCAAGGCCGGCGCCAAGAACGCGGCCTATCTCGCCGCGCAGATGCTGGCCCTCAGCGACGCCGCGGTGGCGACCCGCCTTCGCGAAGACCGCGAGGCCAATATGCGCCAAGTGCAGGACAAGGATGCCAAGCTGCAGGCCAGGCTCAAGGGCTCGCAGAGCCACTGACAAGCGATTTTCGCTGTTCCCTAATAATGGATTGGCATATCAAGCGGGCGGCGGCGATCCTGCGCCAGGGCGGCATCATCGCCTACCCCAGCGAGGGAGTATGGGGCCTGGGCTGCGATCCCAACAATGGCGAGGCGGTGTTGCGTCTGCTGGCGCTGAAACAACGCCCCTGGCAAAAAGGGCTGATCTTGATCGCCGCGGATTTCGAGGCCTTGGCGCCGTATATCGAGGCACCGTCGCCCGAAACCATGAAACGGCTGCGCGCCACCTGGCCGGGGCCCGTCACCTGGTTGTTGCCGACGCGGGCATCGACACCGCCATGGTTGTGCGGCAGCCATCGCACCCTCGCGGTACGGGTCACCGCCCATCCGGTGGCCGCAGCCTTGTGCCGCCGTTTCGGCGGTGCGGTGGTCTCCACCAGCGCCAATCCGGCAGGAGTTCCGGCGGCGCGCCACCGCCTGCAGGTACAGCGCCATTTCGGCGACAGGGTGGACTATATTATCCCCGGCGCAGTGGGCGAATTGACGGGACCCACCGAGATCCGCGACGCCCTGAGCGGCGCGGTGGTGCGGCCTGGATGAGAAAGGCTTTGAACCACGGAGAGCACGGAGGATACGGAGAAATATATAAATGGGGCAAGGAGCCTTATCGCACCATAGGCCTTCGCCAGTGGATGGTATGTTTACCACCCCCGCCCTTATAAACATTTGTTATTCTCCGTGTCCTCCGTGCTCTCCGTGGCTAACAAAATTATATTAAGGAGTTTTTCATGAGCGCACCCGACATCGATGCCGTCAAGGAATACCTGCTGGATCTGCAGGAGCGCATCTGCGCCGAGCTGGAACAGGAAGACGGTGAGGCTAAGTTCAAGGAAGACGCCTGGGATCGCCCGCAGGGGGGCGGCGGCCGCAGCCGGGTGTTGAGCGAGGGCAGGGTATTCGAACAGGCCGGCGTGAATTTCTCTCATGTGTTCGGCGAACAACTGCCTGCCTCCGCCACCGCCCATCGCCCCGAACTGGCAGGGCGGCGTTGGCAGGCCATGGGGGTGTCGCTGGTCATCCACCCGCACAATCCCTACGTACCGACCTCCCATGCCAACGTGCGCTTCTTCATCGCCGAGAAACCGGGCGCGGAACCCATCTGGTGGTTCGGCGGCGGCTTCGATCTCACCCCCTATTACGGCTTCGAGCAGGATGCCGTGCATTGGCACCGAACGGCGCAGCAGGCCTGCGCACCGTTCGGCAAGGACGTCTACCCGCGCTTCAAGAAATGGTGCGACGACTATTTCTTCCTCAAGCACCGCAACGAACCGCGCGGCATCGGCGGCCTGTTCTTCGACGATCTCAACGAATGGGGCTTCGACAAGTGCTTCGCCTTTCTCAAGAGCGTGGGCGATCACTATATCAAGGCCTATCGCCCCATCGTGGCGCGGCGCAAGAACTCCACCTATGGCGAACGGGAGCGGGACTTCCAGCTCTATCGCCGCGGCCGCTACGTGGAATTCAACCTGGTCTACGACCGCGGCACTTTGTTCGGCCTGCAGTCCGGCGGGCGCACCGAATCCATCCTGATGTCGCTGCCGCCCCTGGTGAAGTGGCGCTACAACTGGCAGCCCCAGCCCGACACGCCGGAAGCGGAACTGTATGAGGTGTACTTGAAACCGCGGGATTGGCTGGCGGATAAAACTTAAGAGTTGAAAACTATTTACCACGGAGGGCGCGGAGAATAAAAATATTTATGGAAGTTGTGGGTCAATAAACTTGCTTGCTCACGGTGGCATCTGCTGCGAAAAAGCACTAGCTCCATCATCAA
>CAZOTG010000245.1:0-4063 GCA_964582585.1 uncultured Chromatiaceae bacterium
GGCCTGGGGTCTTTGGAGGCGACCTGCACCTTGTAGTGGATGTTGTTGGGGCGGATATTGGTGTAATTGAGCACGCCGTTCTCGTCGCGATAGCTATAGATATCGGCCTGCGCCGGGAAGGATCCCGCGACGGCAGCCAGCATGACGATCACGGCCGGAAATCTCAAGGACATAGCTAACCTACTTGTAAATTATAAAGTTTTTAGCCCGGATAGCGTCCGCAATCCATGATGATGCGCCCCGTTTCCCACGGCTCCCTCGCGGCGGCTTACCCTCTTTAACGGGTAAGTTATGCCACGCCTTGAGCGATCAAGGCAAGCCATGCCGGCAGCTCGGCACAGCGTTTTACAGGGCGGATCACTGCCCGGCCGGTGCAGGCGGTGCGTCTTTATTGTCCTTTTCGGGCTCTAGCGCTTCATTTCTCTTGCGCTGGTAGTCGTTAAAGCTTTCCCGCGGCGGGCAGTTGCTGGTCAGGTCCTTGGAGCATTGCTGTTCGCGGACGTTTTGCAGGGTCTCGAAAGAGGTTCTTTTGACGGATTCGCTTGAGCAGCCCTGGGCGATGACCATCATCCCTGTGATCAATAAAAAGAGATATTTCTTCATTGGTGGATAGTTGCAAATCATCAATAAGTGGTCGGATGGGGCCAGCTGATGGGATGGTAGGCGTGGCATTGGCTGGCATACAGGGTGCGCAAGGTATTACCGTCCGGTGTGACCGCAGGGACGGACGGCAGGGGCGTGCAATGGGTGAAGGCCTGCGCCAATTGGCCGGGCAGCTCCGGCGAGGTGCTCACCCATAAGCCGTCGTGGCCCGCCTCGCGGTCGATGCTCGGCCACAGATCATGCTGATTAAAGCGCCGTCCGCTGCTGCCTGCCACGTATACCGGCAGATAGCGCGGCCAATAAAAGGCCACTTCGGCGGCGACCTTGTAATTGGGGGTAAGGATGAAATCCACCGGCGGCGCCTCCCGGCTCAGGCTTGTGATGGGCTCTCGCCAGGCCTTGGCGTCCTTGAAGGGGTCCTGGTGGTTGGTGAGGCCAAATTTGTAGGGAAAATAGGCGATCATCATCAAGATCAGGGCCAGACCGAAACCGCCGAACAGCGTGATGCGCTTCCAATGCGGCAAGGCGGGAATATGGCCCGCCAACAGGATCAACAAACCGATATAGGAGGGCGCCGGCCAATTGAGCTGTACCTTGGCGGCGAGCGCCTTGAAGAAGAAAAAGGCTATCCATCCCAGGGACAGGCCCCACAACAGGCGTTGGCCGCCGTCGGCGGGTGGGCGCCATAACACGGTGAGCGCGATCAGTACCACCAACGGCGACAGGGCAGCGGCCTGCTCCACCAGGAAATACAGGCCGCGGCCCAGGGACCACCGCGCGTTGTGCCCGATGTGGCCCGCCTCGTGGTGCAGCATCACCCAATCATGATTGGCGTTCCACACCACCACCGGACTCATGATCAGCGCCATGAACACCAGTCCGCCCCACAATGGCGGTGACTTGAGGTGATGGTGCCAACGGCGATTGAGCACCACCGCGATGCCCGCTGCGGCCGGCAGCAAGCCGATACTGAGCTTGGTAAGGGCGCCCGCGCCCACCGCGATGCCGGCCAGATACCATGCCCCCGTCCGCTCCTTGATCAGGGCGCGATAGATGGCCCACAGACCCAAGGTCCAACAGAGGAACAGCAAGATGTCGGTGGTCATCACCAGGCCCAGGGTGAAATACATCGGAGTGAACAAGGTGAGGATCACCGCCCACCATGCGGCTTGGCGGCTGCCCCACACGTCGCGGGCGAAGGCGAAGATCAGGAACAACAGCGCGCCATGGGCGAGCCAGGCGGGCAGCCGCACCTGCCAGGCACCATGGCCCAACAGGGTTTCCGATAAGGCGATGAGCCATGCCACCAGCGGGCCCTTGGAGTAGTAACTCCAATCCAGTTGCCGCGACCATTCCCAATACTGGGCCTCGTCGTAGTGGAGGTCGACGCCGGCGGCACGCACCAACCAGGCCTTGACCGCGACCAGGACAAGGGCCAGTACCGTAAGCAGCAGCCAGTCACGGCGGGACGACGCGGAGGTCACTCGGGATGTTTCCAATCCGCTTCGGCGGCGCGGCCGTCGCCGATATTTTCGCGTATCACGTAAGAGCGGGTCTGGCTGGATTCAAAATAGGTCCGGGTCATCATCTCGCTCAACACACCGGTGGTGAGGAACTGCACCGACATCACCACCAGCAACACGCTCACCAGCAGCAGCGGCCGGGTGCCGATGTCCTCGCCGAGAAAGATTTTGACGAAACCCAGATAGCCCAGCCCCGCTAGACCCAGGCCGCCGATGATCAGGCCGATCCTGCCGAAGAAATGGCCGGGGCGGCTGCGGAAGCGCATGAAGAAATACACCGCCAGTAGGTCGAGGACCACCCGGAAGGTGCGGCCGATGCCGTACTTGGATTGACCGAATTGCCGCGCGTGGTGGCGCACCACCTCCTCCTTGATACGGCTCGGCGCGGTGTGGGCCGCCATCCATGCCGGAATGAAGCGGTGCATCTCGCCGTAGAGGCGGACGCTCTTGATGATGCTGGTGCGGAACACCTTGAGGCTGCAGCCGTAGTCGTGCAATTCCACCTGGGTGATGCGGCCGATGAGGCGGTTGGCGATGCGCGACGGAATCTTGCGCCCCAGGGTGTCCTGGCGGTCCTTGCGCCAGCCCGCCACCAGGTCCAGGTCCTCTTCCAGCAGTCGCTTCACCATGCGCGGGATATCGACAGGGTCGTTCTGCAGGTCGCCGTCCATGGTGGCGATCACGTCGCCGCGCGCCGCGTCGATGCCCGCCTGCATGGCGGCGGTCTGGCCGAAGTTACGCTGCAGGTTGATGATGCGAACATGGTGGCCCCACTGCTCGGCGGCGATCCGCATCTGCCGTTCGGTGCCATCGGCGCTGCCGTCGTTCACCAGCACCAGCTCCCAGGGATGACGATAATGAGCCAATGCCTCATGCATCTGAGTCACCAGCGGTGCCACGCTATCCTCTTCGTTGTACATGGGCACCACCACGGAGAGGCGATGCGGCCGTTCGGTTTGTTCAATTTGCGTCATTGTTGGTATTCCCCGGCGGACCCATGCCCCGCAATCCTCGCATAAAAGAAAAGTATTTTAACCCCAGCCACGCCCCGGCGAGTCCCCACACCGTGCCGAGCATCGCCCCCACCACGATCTGGGAGGGAAAGTGTTTTCCCAGATAGACCCGTGACAAGGCCACCAGGGCGGCGATGGCGAACAGTATCGCGCTCCACAGGCCGCGGCGCAGCGCCATGCTAAGAAAGGCCGCCACCGCGAAGCCATTGAGGGCGTGATTGGACGGCATGCCGGTCAAGTTGCTGCCGCAAGGCGTGCCGGGCGGGGCGTTCAACTGGCGTACCTCCTGCGCCAAACTGTAACAGGGGCGGGCTTGGGCAAAGAGATGTTTTAAACCATTGCCCAGCGCGTCACCCATGCCCGTCACCAGCAGCATCACCAGCCATAACTGCACCCCCGCCTTGCGCCAGCGCCAGGCGAACAATACCAGCAATACGGTGGCCAGGGGCAGGGCGAAGCCCTTCCGCGACGAAAGAATGCTAAAAAAGATATCCAGTGCCGGATGGGCCCAGCCTTGATTGATCCACAGCAACAGGGCTTCATCCATGACGCCGTCCTCTGATAAACAGACTGATGGCGCCGCCCGCCAGGGTGGTCCCCAACAGAAACAGATGCAGATTCACCGCCGCCGCCAGCGCCGGCTGCGCCGCCACCCCATAAGGTAACAAACCGGCCACGACCCCCGCCTCATAGGTGCCGGCGCCGGCAACGCCGTGAATGGGCAAGACGCTGGTGAGGTCGCCGGCGATGGCGCCCAGCAAGGCGGCGGGATAGCTGATATCGATGAACAAGCGCAGCACCCAGGCGAAGGCGCCCAGCTTGACCAGCCAGTTGATGAGCGTCCACACCCAGGCCCGCCAAAAGGCGGCGGGTTCCTGGGGCAGGCCTTGCAAGAGGCGCCCGGCCAGTTGCTGCAGGCGGCCG
>CAZOTG010000246.1:0-4062 GCA_964582585.1 uncultured Chromatiaceae bacterium
ACGGCGAATTGATCGAAAGATTCCACTTGCCCCTGTAACTTAATGCCATTAACCAGGTAAATAGACACCGGAATTTTCTCTTTACGCAAGATATTCAAAAAAGGGTCTTGGAGTGATTGCCCTTTGCTCATAATTGTTCTCCTTATTTCCTTATTTTGGGGCACCTGTGCGCTCCTTCAAGGCGTCGCAACAGATACCATCAGAAGATTAGCACATTCCCTAGCTATGAAGTCATCAACACAGACTTTATATAAGTTATTGCCTTGGAATACAACTTTTGGTCAAGGCTATCAAACCATTGCGCCTGCTGCTCTCTCCGTAACCAGGTCATTTGCCTTTTGGCGAGCTGGCCGGTGGCAATGACCGCCTTGTCGACCATCTCCCCATAGCTCAACTCGGCGTCCAGATAATCCCAGACCTGCCTATACCCCACGGAACGTAAGGCCGGCCGGTCCCGATCCAGATCACCTCTTTGCCGCAGGCGTTGGACCTCATGGATCAGCCCTTGTTCCAGCATGGCATGAAACCTGCTGGCGATGCGTTGCCGCATCAGCTCGCGATCACCGGGCGCCACCACCACCTTAATAATAGATCCCTGCCAGGGTTCCGCCGTCCGCCGCGCGAAAAAGGCCGTCATGGCGATCCCGCTCACCTCAAAGACCTCCAGGGCCCGCTGGATGCGCTGAGGGTCGTTGGGGTGAATACGGGCCGCGGCCGCCGGATCGACGGCGGCGAGGCGCTTGTGGAGATGGGCCCAACCACGGTCGCGCGCCTCTTCCTCCAAACGGGCCCGAACCGCCGGATCGGCGGCGGGGAGATCGGACAGGCCGCGCTGCAGGGCGCGAAAGTAGAGCATGGTACCGCCCACCAATAAAGGAACACGACCCGCCGCCATGATCTCGAGCATCTCGCGTTGGGCATCGGCGCAAAATTGCGCAGCGGAATAGGCCTCGGCGGGATCGAGGATATCGATCAAACGGTGGGGGGCACGGCGCAATACCTCCGGCCCGGGCTTGGCGGTCCCGATATCCATGCCGCGGTAGATCATGGCCGAATCGACGCTGATGATCTCGCAGGGGAAGCGTTGCACCAGTTCCACCGCCAGATCGGTCTTGCCGGACGCGGTGGGGCCCATGAGGAAGATGGCGGGCAAAGGGGCAGTCATTGGTTAAGCAATCATTAATATAATAAGTGTTCGTCGAACCCGGCTGATTGATGTCCGGGGGTTCGAATCCCGTCCAGGTTCAACAACCCTATCCAAGTCTGCTGCGCTCGACGATTGCCTGGAAAAATTGGCGGAGAGGGAGGGATTCGAACCCCCGGACCCTTTCGGGTCAACGGTTTTCAAGACCGCCGCTTTCGACCACTCAGCCACCTCTCCTTTATCTTTCAATCAGCAAGCAGCTACACCTATCTCCCGGGTATTAATCACCATTTTGCGCTACTAACCCCCGCGAGACGCGATATCGTAACCGAATCAGTGATATTTAACTATCTGCCGCAATACCCAGATCATGGCCCTGTAGCTTCCATAGTGCTCTTGATTTTTCATCGCGTGATCTTGACGCAGGATAAAAATGGATTTTCAAGCTGCACGATTTTCCTGCTTTGGCATCGGCTCCTTGAGCAGCCGGCCAGGGAGGCGGCATGGCACTTAATTATAATTATATTTCGAGTAGTTATTTTATATATCGTAAGTTATTTATCAGAAAACAAAGGGTGCCTGTCTCGCGCTGCGGACCACATTTATGCGCAAGATCTGCCTTCGACGCCAGGTAATGACATAGCAATTGGGGAATCTCGGGCATGGAAATTTTAATCGGCTATCGTTATGTAACTATAGCGCTGGATAGCTCTCTAAAGAATTAGAGAACACAGGACAAATACTTTTGACTGTGGCTTGGTCGAATAATGCGGACCTTACTGTGTCGCCCCTGGCATCCAGATGAGCAATAAGAATACGGCCAACCCTAAACGCGCCGCTGATTTTTTCATATCGCCCACAAAGAAAAGAGGACCCGCGCCCTCTCGTGATGCTGCTGATAATGCTGGCTTAACGATGTAGCGGCTAGGGTACTGCGTCCATCAGGGGTTGGACGGTGAAGTCCGACAGGTCGTTTAAGCCACCGAATATATGCTCCGCAACACTGTTCGCGCCCCACACGCCATAGCCATCGGTGGGGTCGACGCCCGGGGTCGTGAAGAATATCGCGTCCGGATCACTGCCCCCCTGGGTTGTCACGTCGCCGCCGGCGGTGACACCCGTGAAGAATTTCACGATGCCGAAGTCCGCTGCACCGTACTCGTCCGTTACTCCCTGATGGAAAAACAGGCCGGCCACGTTGGTACCCGCCGCGCCGCTGCTCACGACCGCGCCGCCCTGACCCATGTAGAGGTCCTGGTTGGCGAATGCCGCCGGTGTGTTTGCCCACCGAAATGCGAAGTCGCCGTACTCCAGGGTGGCATTTGCGGTTTGGTCAATGGCGATGGCGCGTGTCTGTGTGCCCGCTGTGCCGTTGCTGCAGGTGGCACCGGTGTCGCAGACGTCGCCGTCGGCTCCGTTGATCGCCCCCTGTATTCGCACCTTCTGACCAACGTCTGCGTCAAAGTAATTCTGGTTCAGGGTGAAGTACGGATCGGCGCTCAGCGATGAGGTATATCCATCACCCACGAATTCGTGCGTCAAACTGAAAACATAAACGGGGTCCTGGATGACCATCTTTTGGGCGATATTGGAGCTATCCTCAGCGCCCTGGACACCTTGCTGGACATCCTGTTCATTAGCGAAAAAACCATTGACACCATTCTCGGCGATAATGGTCTGGATATAACTCTCGCCCGAGCCGGTATTCTGGACCGTACGCACCAACATCCCATCACCCGTACCCGGCAGAACGGTACACACTGAACCCGCCGGGCAGTCGGCCGTGATGCTTCCGCCCACCACTGCCAGGTTATGATCGATTGAAAACAGACCCGCAAGAGGTACTCCCGCGGCCATGCTGGCGCCACAGACAAATATAGCGCTTGTACCTAGAATACTAAGCGCTACTGTCCTTGATAGCATTACCATGCTCTACACCCCTGTAGTCCAACTATAGACCACAGTTTGCGTAACTCTCAAGGCATGTCGTGAATTCGCATAATTCATCATCATTAGGCCGGCAATTTAACCTAATGACTTTTAATAAATTTACTCCGACCGCCTAAACTTAAGGGTTTTTAATATTGCGGTCACGGGAGATATAGGCACCGGGATCTCCAAAACTTGGCACTACTGCTAGCGATAGCTAAGAAATTGCCTTCCTATGGATGCAATGCAATCAGAGGATTCTTTTAACAATGGTATTGGCTATTAACGGCTCTCAAGACCGCCGCTTTCGACCACTCAGCCATATCTCTCAAGTGGGTCAAGTGCATACCCGAAGACTTGCAACTATTTCCACAGATTCAAGTCGAACCAAGTGCTAAGAGCGAACCGGCCGCTGTGGCGCATTGGCTTTTTCACCATGCACTTAGTACACTTGGCCATCGCTAGTATTAATAGAGTCTTAACAGGAGGTTTATCCGTTATGAATCCGTATCAACAATCCGCTGCTGTAGGCACTCGTTCCTCGGCAGCCGCAGGGAACAAGCTGATCCGGAACACCTACACCCTGCTGGCCATGACCTTGCTGTTCAGCGCCGCCACCGCGGGCGCGTCCATCGCCCTTAACCTGCCCTATCCCGGCGTGCTCATCACCCTGGTGGGATATTTCGGCCTGTTGTTCCTTACCTATAAATTGCGCGACAGCGCCTGGGGCCTGGTGTCGATCTTCGCATTGACCGGATTCATGGGCCTGACCCTGGGACCCATCGTCAGCATGTACCTGCACCTGCCCAACGGTGGCCAGACCGTGATGATGGCCATGGGCGGCACCGGCGCGATCTTCCTGGGCCTGTCGGCCTATGCCCTCACCACCCGCAAAGATTTCAGCTTCATGGGCGGTTTCCTGATGGTGGGCATCCTGGTGGCCTTCCTGGCCGGCCTGGGGGCGATCTTCTTCCACATGCCCGGCCTGT
>CAZOTG010000247.1:0-4049 GCA_964582585.1 uncultured Chromatiaceae bacterium
CGGCGATGCCGACGTCCGAGCGCCCTTTGGCGCTGATAATGCCGATAGTGACCGTTTGCGTCAGCCCGAACGGCGCGCCGACCGCCATGACCAGATTGCCGTCTTCCATCGCGTCGGAATTGCCCAGTTGTACTGTGGGCAAATTATCCGGCACCCGGCCCTTGATCTTGATTATCGCCACGTCGGTCTTCGGATCGGTGCCGACGATTTCCGCCGGGAAGCGGCGCTTGTCGGCCAATTGCACCTTGATTTCATCCACGTCGCTGACCACGTGGTAGTTGGTCAGGATATGGCCCTGCTTGTCCAGGATCATGCCGGAGCCCATGCCCTGTTGCGGGACCTTGTGCTCTTTCTGCTCGCCGCGCTGATTCGGCTGCGGCAATTGGCCGCCGAAGAAGCGGCGCAGAAAATCGTCGCCGAACGGAAAGTCCTGGGACTGAACATTCACCATCTTCTCCGAATACACGCTGACCACCGCCGGCTTGACGTGCGCCGCGACCGCTGCAAAGGCTTTTCCCAACTGTACCGCCGGGGCGATCACCGACTCGGGAATGGGGCCGGAGGAAACACCTTGCGCGGACGGCGATCTGGCGGCCGCAAGCATCGGGAACGAGCCCAGCGCAACGAACACGGCAAGCCCCGCGGCTGCGCCCATGGCCCGGAACTTGTACGGTAGGTTCATAGCATTTACCTTTCATCGAACGCGCCGCGAATGCGCGGCGTCAGCAGTGTATTTACACTGGATTGGTTTCAATTTTCAATCGTAGCCTGCGACCTGGCTTGACAAACGTCAACGAACGACCATTTGGCCGGTTGCGTCCGTACGGCCGGATTTACCCGAGCACGCGCCACTACTTGACCGCGCCGAACGGTGAAGGTTCCGCGGCCGCAAAGGCTGGCAGGTCGAAGCCGATGCGCGTTCAGGCGCCGCGTTTGCCGGCCGCCTCCAGCATTGGCGCGATCAGATCCATCGGCACCGGGAACACAATGGTCGAGGTCTTGTCCCCGGCGATGAGGCTCAGGGTCTGCAAGTAGCGCAACTGCATCGCCCCGGGCTGCTGCGACAGCACCTGCGCAGCTTGCATCAGCTTTTCCGAGGCCTGCAGCTCGCCTTCGGCATGGATCACCTTTGCGCGGCGCTCGCGCTCGGCCTCGGCCTGGCGCGCGATGGCGCGCACCATCGACTCGTTCAGGTCCACGTGTTTGATCTCCACGTTGGAAACCTTGATGCCCCAGGCGTCGGTCTGCGCGTCCAGCACTTTCTGGATGTCGAGGTTGAGCTTCTCGCGCTCGGCCAGCAGCGCATCGAGTTCGTGCTTGCCCAGCACCGCGCGCAGCGTGGTCTGGGCGAGCTGGCTGGTCGCGCCGAGAAAGTCCACCACCTGGATGATCGACTTCTCCGGGTCTACCACGCGGAAGTACACCACCGCGTTCACCTTGACCGAGACGTTGTCGCGCGTGATCACGTCCTGCGGCGGCACATCGAACACCACAGTGCGCAGGTCCACCCGCACCATCTGTTGCACCACCGGGATCAGCAAGATCAATCCCGGGCCCTTCACACTCCAAAACCGCCCGAGTTGGAACACCACCCCGCGTTCGTACTCGCGCAGGATGCGCAGCGACGTCGCCAGCAATGCGACGACGACGAGGACCACACCTAATCCGAAATAGGACACCATGATTCAATCTCCTTCAAAAACCCGGCATTGGGTGAGCTGCAACGCGGCAGCGCCTGCCGCTTCACTCATCTCGCTTATCGGCCTGCGCGACCACGTCGAGCATCAGCCCGTCGACCGCTGCGACACGAATGCGCTGGCCGGCCTTGAGCGGCATCGCAGCGCGCACACGCCAGTTTTCGCTGTGCACACGCGCCCAGCCTTCGCGCTCGAAATCTTCCAGCACTTCGCCCGCCGCGCCGACCAACTCCTCGCGCCCGCTCACCACCGGTCGTCGGTGCGCCTTCAGCGCCGCGCCGACGACGAATATCAGGAACGCGACGCTGCCCACGGCGAAGCCGCCGATCAGCGCGAACGGGATGCGGTAGCCGGGAATATCGGTGTCGTACAGGATCACCGAACCGATGACGAAGGAGACCAGTCCGCCGACGCCGAGCGAGCCGAAAGCGGGGACGAAGGCCTCGGCCACCATAAAGGCGATGCCGAGCAGGATCAGGGCGAGCCCGGCGTAGTTCACCGGCAGCATCTGAAAGGCGTACAGCGCGACCAGCACGCAAATCGCGCCGACCACGCCCGGGAACACCATCCCGGGATTGGAAAATTCGAACACCATCGCGAAAATGCCGAGCAGGATCAGGACGTAGGCGATGCTCGGGTCGGTGATAACGGAAAGAAAACGCGTGCGCCAACCAGGTTCGTACCTGGTGGCGACCACACCCGCCGTGGCCAACACCTGCTCCGCGCCCCCGACCTCGACCTTGCGGCCGTCGAGCCGCTGCAGCAGTTGCGGCACGTCCGCGGCCACGAGATCGATGACTTTGAGTTTCAAGGCTTCGGCTGCGGAAAGACTAACCGCCTCGCGCACCGCGCGCTCCGCCCATTCGGCGTTGCGGCCGCGCAGCTGCGCCAGCCCGCGAATGTAGGCCGCGGCATCGTTCACAACCTTGCGCGTCTCCGTATCACCGAAAAGCGCGCCGGCATTCGCCCCGCCCTTGCCCGCCTCGCCTTTGGCGCCAGCGGCGCGACCCTGGTCCTTGCCCGCGCCGGAAATGGCGCCGATTTGCACCGGGGTGGCGGCGCCGAGGTTGGTGCCCGGCGCCATCGCGGCGATATGGCTGGCGTACAGAATATAGGTGCCGGCGCTGGCGGCGCGCGCGCCGGACGGCGCGACGAACGCGGCAACCGGCATCGGCGCGGCGAGGATGTCCTTGATAATGGCGCGCATCGAAGTGTCCAGCCCGCCCGGGGTGTCCATCTGCAGTACTACGAGCTGCGCCCCTTGCGCGCGCGCATGTTCCATGCCGCGATGCACATAATCGGCGGTCGCGGGTCCGATCGCGCCGTTTATGCTGAGCACCAGCACCGGCGCCAGCGGCGCGGACCACGCCGGCAACGCGAACCAGAGTACAGCCAGCAGAACAACATAAACGCTGCGCATGCAAAACCCCGCTTCTACCCACACAGTCAAACTATAGTTCTTTTTCGCGCACCCGACAGCGCTTCCGGTAAACTGGCGCTCCAACTATCCGATACCTGCACCCTGCCCCATGCGCGAACCCCCATCCAAGACTATTTATCTCAAGGACTACACCCCGCCGGCCTTCCTGATCCCCAGGATCGACCTCGACGTCGATATCCGCGAAGACCACGCGCTGGTGCGCGCGACCCTGGAGCTGGCAAGAAACCCCAAATCCATCGACATGCGGGCGCCGCTCGTGCTCGACGGCGAGGACATCGAACTGCTGTCGGTGGCGCTGGACGGGCGCGCTCTGGCGCCGGAAGAATACGCGCTCACCGAGGAAAGTCTTTGCATTCCCACGGTACCCGAGCGCTTCACGCTGGAAACCGTGTCGCGCATCCGCCCCCAGCAGAACACCCGGCTCGAAGGCCTGTACGCCTCGAGCAACGGCTTCTTCACGCAGTGCGAGGCGCAGGGCTTTCGCCGCATCACTTGGTTCATCGACCGCCCCGATGTGATGGCGCGCTACACCAATACCATCCATGCCGAGCGCGAGCGCTATCCGGTGCTGCTGTCCAACGGCAACCGCGTCGCCGCAGGCGAGGAGGCGGGCGGCCGGCACTGGGCAAAATGGGAGGACCCGTTTCCCAAGCCTTCCTATCTCTTTGCCATGGTGGCGGCAAAGTTGGAGAAGCTGGAGGACAACTTCGTCACCCGCTCCGGACGCACGGCGCAACTTGCCGTCTACGTCGAGCCGGGCAAGCTCGACCAGTGCGGTTTCGCCATGCGCTGCCTGAAAAGCGCGATGAAATGGGACGAGGACGTGTTCGGCCTGGAGCTCGATCTCGACGGCTACATGATCGTGGCCGTGAGCGATTTCAACTCCGGCGCGATGGAGAACAAGGGACTCA
>CAZOTG010000248.1:0-4041 GCA_964582585.1 uncultured Chromatiaceae bacterium
GGTCCAAAAGCGGACAAATGCGGGCGCAATTGGATTGTCCGTTAAGTGCCAAAAGGCGACATTCGTGTCCGAGCTATATCTGCGTTGTCACACGGCACGTTGGACCCGCAAGTCGATCTCGCTGCGCAGTGCCCCGAAGTCGATCGGCTTGGTCAGCAGCGCCTCGGCGCCATTTTCCAACGCCTTGCGCTTGGTTTCCGCATCGCCATAGGCGGTGATCATGATGATCGGAACGTCTGGCCGCATGGCCTTTGCTTTGGGCAGCATTTCAATACCCGTCATCCCCGGCATGTTTATGTCGGACAAGATCAGAATAATTGACGCCCCCGCCGCGTCGGTGATGCGTTGAAGCGCCGCCGGAGCAGATTGGGCAAATTCCATCGTAAAACGCCCGGCGCGGAGATCATGCCGAAATTGCTGGCGGAACAGCACCTCGACATCGGGCTCGTCATCAACCACGAGAATGAGCAGGCTCAATTGTGTTCTCCTGATTTAGCAATGGTCGCAGCCCCACGCGGCAGAACAATCCTGAACTCAGTAAACGCGCCGGGCTGCGTGTCGACGTCAATAGACCCGCCATGTTGCTTGACGATGACGTCGTGGCTGATCGACAGGCCCAGCCCCGTGCCCTCGCCCGTCGGCTTGGTGGTGAAGAACGGATTGAACATCTTGTCCTTAACCTCGGGCGGAATCCCGGTGCCATTGTCGCGGATCGTGATTTCCACGTTATCGCCGAGATTCCGGGTGGCAGCGGCAAGGGTCGGCTCGTAACCGTCGCCCCCGTTGCCTTCCGCCTTGCGCTTCGTCGCCGCATAGAAGCCGTTGGAGATCAGGTTGAGCAGCACCCGGGTAATCTCCTGCGGGAACAGGTCGACCTCACCGGCGGTCGGATCGAATGACTTCTCCATGGTGATATTGAAGCCCTGCTTCTCGGCCCGCGCCCCATGGTAGGCGAGATTGAGGCTTTCCTCGACGAGTGCGTTGATGTCGACCGGCCGGTGCTCGCCCGAGCCTGCGCGCGAATGCAGCAGCATGTTCTTGACGATCGCATCTGCCCGTTTGCCGTGCTGCACCACCTTGCCGAGATTGCCCCGTAGCGTGTCCACCAGCTCCGTTATCTCGCCGCGTTTTTTTCCGTTGAGGTGCACGTCCGAGAGGACTTCCTGCAACTCGTCGATTAGTTCAGTCGACACCCCAGAGAAATTATTGACGAAATTGAGCGGGTTCTTGATCTCGTGGGCGATGCCGGCGGTCAACTGACCAAGTGATGCCAACTTCTCGGTTTGCACCAAGCGGTCCTGCGTCGTGCGCAGGTCCTCCAGCGATTTCGCCAATTCGCGGGTGCGCGTTTGCAGACTTTCGAAAAGTCGAGCGTTTTCGATCGCGATCACGGCCTGATCGGCGAACGTCTCCATCAGGGCGATCTGATTTTCGGTGAACGGTCTCACCTCAAGCCGATAGATGGTGATCGTCCCAATCAGCTCGTCGCCCTTAAGCATCGGAACCGCGAGCGTCGTGCGGATTGGATCCACGTCGCGGGCGACATAGCTGTATTCGGGATCAGCCTGGATGTCAGCGACTTGCACCGTCCGTTGCTCGAGGCCGGCGCGCGCGGATACGCTGCTCCGCCCCAGCGGAATCGGATTCCGATAAACCCAGTCCTTGCTTTCAGGGCCAGCGTTGAACGAGGCGACCGCCCGCAGCACCTGTCCGTCGAAGCGAAAAATGTAGGCCCGCTCGGCCTCACATAGTTTAACGGCGCTTTCTGCCATTGAATCGAACACTGGCTGTAGCTCGAACGTTGAGCGGCTGATGACCTTGAGTACGTCTGCCGTGGCAGTTTGCTGTTGCAGGGACTCGCGCAGCTCGTTGAGCAGTCGCGTGTTCTCGATGGCGATGACGGCCTGAGCAGCGAAGTTCGTGAGCAGTTCGACCTGTTTTTTGGTGAACGGTCGCACTTCCTGGCGGTAGATGACGAAGGCACCCGCCAGTTCATTGTCCTTGAGCATCGGGACCGCGACAGCGGAACGAGCGCCGCCGTATTTGGCGGGCGGACTAGGTGCCGAACTCAATTGTTCGTCGTCAACTTGCGAAATAGTCTTTTCCCTGAGCAGATGGCCGAGCAGATTGCTGCTCTCAGGTGGCCTAAACGGACCTAGTTCTTTTTGGAATTCAACAAGCGCCGCCGGCGCCCCGCTCCTGGCGACGGGGTGGAAGAGTTCGCCGTCGTAGCGGAACAGGGTGCCGAATTTCGCTGCACAAATGCGGCAGGCATTTTCCAACATGGCATCGAAAACGGGCGCCAGATCGCCGGGCGAACTTGAAATAACTTTGAGCACTTCCGAGGTTGCGGTCTGCTGCTCGAGCGATTCGGTCAAGTCCTGGGTGCGCTGACGCAGCTCGTTGAGCAGCCGCGTATTCTCAATCGCTATGACAGCCTGATTGGCGAAATTTTTTACCAGATCGACCTGCTTGTCAGAGAACGGTCGCACTTCCTGGCGGAAAATAGCTATGATCCCAACTAATTCTTTATCCTTCACCATCGGAACCACAAGCAGCGTGCGGACTTCGGCAAGCTCGACTCCGGCGACCACCAGCGGGTCACCCTCGTGGTAGGCCTGTTCGGTCCTGAAATCGTGGATATGCAGGGCCTTTTTCGTTCTGATGACTCGCGTCATCGGAGCGTTTTCGCTCGGCGTGTAGGGGCCGCCCTTCATGAACTCCGAGAATGCTTGCGGGACGCCGAGCGATGCGACGACCCGCGCGGCGCCGGCTTCGATCTGCCATAGCAGGCCGAAATGCGCTTCGCAGACGCGGGTTGTATTTTCCAACATGGCCTGAAACACGGGCTCCAGCGCTCCCGGAGAACTTGAGACGATCCGCAACACTTCGGAAGTCGCGGTCTGTTGCTCCAGCGACTCGCGCATTTCGTTGAACAGTCTCGTGTTCTCGATGGCGATGACGGCCTGAGTGGCGAATGTCCTCAGCACCGCGATCTGCTTGTCCGAGAGGGGCCCGGGTGTAAGCCGTACGACGCTGAGAAGGCCGATCGCCTCATTATTGCGCACCATGGGCATGATCGTGATCGCCCGGTAGCCACTGGTCAGGAAGTTCCGGGCCCCGGCGGCAAATTCGGCTGGGGCACCCTCCACGTCGGAAATGTCCACGATTCTGCAATCGAGCAAGGCTGCGCTGTGCATGTACTCCCGCGTGAGGGGCGTACGGAAAATTGTACGTCGCCATGCTTCGACGCGGTCGGGATCGGGATCGGCGATGGCCGCGGCTATGATCATATCCCCGTCCCTGAGAGCGACGCTGATGAGGGCACCTGGAAAGAGCTTCAGGCCGCTTTGCACTATGGAGTCGAACACCGGCTGGGTATCGGTGGGTGAATTGCTGATAATGCTCAGAATCTCGGCAGTCGCGGCCTGCTGCTCGAACGCTTCGCTCAGTTCACGGCTAAGTCGTGCGACATCCGCTTTTCGGCCGGTAGGAGAGGAACTGCGCCGGCGCACGGCCTTTGACGCATTGCGGCGCTTTGTCTTTGAGGTCATGGGTTGTTGTTTTTTCGTGGCATCGCCGGCTGCTGCGCCCGTCTCACCATTGACCACGCTGCCGTACCGCCAAGAACACCTTGAAATTCCCGCCGCTTCATGCCTGTTCCAGTCGCAGCAGACAGCATACTATCGATTCAAAGGAGTGCTTTGATAAAGGCTGAAGCCGACTTCGCTACTGCAACATAAGAGGCTTACTAATGTCGCTTATGGGTCAAAAGCGGACATGACGGCGTGAGTTTGTGATGCCCGCTTTACCCCCAATAGCGGATGATCATCGCCTTATCGAAAAATGTCCGTTAAGGGCCGTTAGCAGACATTACGTCACGCCCAAGCCATGTCTGCTTTGCCAGCCATTCAGGTTGAGTAAACTGTCTCATTAAGATACGTCATCTCGAAGGAGCTTGTCTTTTTTATGAGAGACAGAATCGGTGCCGTTATTTTCGGCCGCAGTTGCAGCAGCACCTATTAACACGCTCCGAGCGAT
>CAZOTG010000249.1:0-1700 GCA_964582585.1 uncultured Chromatiaceae bacterium
AGCCAGCCCCTCGCTCGCGCGCAGGAGGACTTCTCGCTGCACGACCGCAATCTGGTCCGGCTCTGGTCTCTGGACGACTACGCGAAGAATGCAGCGCCGCCCGAGAACGAGAACGCGCTGGCGACGTTGAACGGGAGCTTGGAGTGGCCGGATCACAAGTGGGGCATGGCCATCGATCTTTCCGCGTGCGTGGGCTGCGGTGCCTGCCAGATCGCCTGCCAGTCCGAGAACAACATCCCGGTGGTGGGGCCCGACCACGTGGCGCGCGGCAGGATCATGCACTGGATCCGTAGCGACATCTACTACGTGGGGTCTCCGGAGAACCCACGGGTCGCGCACCAGCTGATGCTGTGCCAGCAGTGTGACGACGCTCCGTGCGAGCCCGTCTGTCCGGTGGCCGCGACGGTCCACAGCGACGACGGCCTGAACGAGCAGGTCTACAACCGCTGCATCGGCGTTCGGTACTGCTCCGCGAACTGCCCGTACGAGGTCCGTCGCTTCAACTTCTTCGACTACACCAGCTTCATCACCGATCCGCTCGACCTGGCCTTCAATCCCGAGGTCACCGTCCGCCCGCGCGGTGTGATGGAGAAATGCACCTTCTGCGTTCAGCGGATACGGAACGGCGTGCAGGTCGCCAAGGACGAAGGCCACCCGGTGCGCGACGGCGAGATCAGGACGGCGTGCCAGGTGGCCTGTCCAGCCGAAGCGATCGTGTTCGGCGACCTGAAGGATCCGAAGAGTCGTGTATCCCAACTCTCCCGGAGCAACCGCGGCTTCAAGGTCCTCGAAGAGGAGGGAACGCGGCCGGCGATCACGTACATGGCGGAACTGAGAAACCCGGCCGAAGGGTCGAAGGAGAAGGACCATGCCTGAGGCCGTGGTCACCGCCCGCCGGCGCGAGAGAACGGCATCGGCCCCCGGCGAGCTGCCCGAGGCTCTCCGCCTCGAGCCACTCGTCCAAGGCGACGTCTCGATCGCGGACATCGACGACAAGGTTCTGGAGCTGAGTGAATCCCGGCCGCCGCGATCCTGGTACGTCGCCGTCGCGATCACGAGCCTGGTGGCGCTGACCGGGCTCGGCGCCGCCGGCTACATGATCTACACCGGCATCGGGACCATGGGGAACAACATCCCCGTGGTCTGGGGCTTCCTGATCATCAACTTCGTGTTCTGGGTCGGGATCGGGCACGCCGGAACGCTGATCTCTGTCATTCTCCTCCTGTTCCGACAGCGATGGCGGAACGCCATCAGCCGGACGGCCGAGGCCGTGACGGTCTTCGCCTTCGTCTGTGCCATGATGTTCCCCGCGATCCACATCGGTCGCCCCTGGCTGCCGCACTGGCTGTTCGCCTATCCCAACGAGCGGGACATGTGGGTCAACTTCCGCTCCCCCCTGGTCTGGGACGTGTGCGCGGTCGTCACCTACTTCAGCGTGTCCGTCCTGTTCTGGTACCTGGGGCTGATCCCCGACTTCGGCTCGATGCGCTCGAGGGTCGAGAGCAAGGTGAAGCGGTGGGTATTCGGGCTGCTGAGCCTGGGCTGGATCGGCAACGCCCGCCATTGGCTGCAGTACGAGAGGGCCTATCTCCTCCTCGCCGGTCTGACCACGACGCTGGCGCTGAGCGTGCACAGCATCGTCTCCATGGACTTCGCGTCATCGATGGTGCCCGGATGGCACATGACGATCTTCCCCCCCT
>CAZOTG010000249.1:1710-4010 GCA_964582585.1 uncultured Chromatiaceae bacterium
TACTTCGTGGTGGGGGCCGCGTTCTCGGGATTCGCGGGCGTGGTGCTGGTCTTCGCGTTCGTGCGAACGGCCATGGGGATCGAGAGCTTCGTCACCGAGCGGCACATGGACCTGCTGAACAAGACGGTTCTCTTCCTGTCGTGTCTCATGGCGTACGCGTACCTGATGGAGGGCTTCACGGCCTGGTACAGCTCCAACACCTTCATCCGCTACATCTTCGCGAACTACGTCTGGGGTGACCAATGGTGGGCGGGCTCCCTGACGATCTTCTTCAACTGCCTCCTGCCGCAGCTGCTCTGGTTCAAGAAGCTCCGCCACTCGGTGCCGGTCATGGTGCTGGTCTCGGCGGGCGTGACGCTGGGGATGTGGCTGGAGCGTTACACGATCATCATCCTGTCGCTCCATCGCGACTATCTGCCGTCGTCGTGGGGCGTGTATCGCCCGACCCTCGTCGACTTCACGATTCTCCTCGGCTCCGTCGGCATCTTCCTCACGCTGCTCCTGCTTTTCCTGAAGAAGCTGCCCATCATCGCGGCCTGGGAAGTGAAGCCCGACATCGTCCACTACCGGTCGAAACGGGTGGAGGCAGAGCATGTTTGAGCCCGTCTTCGGTGTCCTCGGACTCTTTCCCTCGGCCGATGATCTGCTGGAGGCGATCCCCAAGATCAAGAAGATGGGGTTCGCCAGGCTGGAGGCGTTCACGCCCTATCCCGTGCACGGCCTCGACGAGGCCCTGGACCTGCCGAAGTCCAAGCTCGGCGTCCTCGTCTTCATCATGGGCGCGATCGGCGCGATCTCGGTGTTCGCGTTCGTGTGGTGGACGAGCACGCAGAGCTATCCCCTGCTGACGGCGGGCAAGCCGTACAACGGATGGCCGGCCTGGATCCCCGTCACGCTGGAAGGGACGATCCTGGTCGGGACCTTCACGGCTGCGCTGGCGATGCTGTTCGTCTTCAACCGGCTGCCCGCGTTCGGCGATCCCGTCCTGAACAGCAAGTCCAGCAAGGACATCACGCGCGACAAGTTCGCGCTGGTCCTCATGCCGGTGGACGGCAAGCTCCACACCGACGCGGCCGTCAACGCGCTGAGGTCGGTCGGCGCCGAGTCGACCGAGGTCATTCCGGCGCCGCGCTACCCGAAGGCCGGCCCGGGATGGTGGGCCAAGACGGTCGGCGGGATCGCGGCGGCGTGCGTCGTGGCCGGATTCGGGACGGGGTGGGTCGTCAGGACGTTTCCGACCGTCAAGCCGATGGTGGAGATGGAGAACCAGCCGAGGCTCGATGCCGAGGCTCCCGACACGTTCTTCTCGAGCGGACGCGGCATGCAGCTTCCTCCGAACGGAACGGTGCCTCGTGGCTTCATGCCCATCCTCGCGACGACGCCCGAGCAGGGCGGAAAGGACCTCATGGACCCGCTCCCCGTCACGGCACAGGTCCTGGACCGGGGCAGAAGCATGTTCGACATCCACTGCGCGGTCTGCCACGACAAGCTCGGTACCGGCAAGACCTGGCTCGACAGCACCTACGTGGTACAGCCGGCCAATCTCCAGTCGTCGACGCTGCGCGACGCGTCCGACGGCTTCCTGTACTGGGTCGTCTCGAACGGCTTCGGCACCATGCCCGGCTACGCGGCCGACATCTCCCAGCACGACCGCTGGGCGATCGTCCACTACGTGCGATCGCTGCAACGCTCGCAACACGCGTTCGAAAGGGATTTGAAGAGATGAGTGTCGATGCCCAGGGCATGGCGGCCGGTTCACCCTCGATCGGCGACGAGGCGCGAGACCGCTCACGGGAGCGGTCGTTCCCCGCCCACGTGACGTCACAGATGGTGCGTCGTGGTCTGTGGGCACTCGCCGCCCTGGGTGCCGCGGGGGTCGTGGCCACGTACTTCCTGGACGGGAGCCACCGCTTCTGGGCCAACTGGATCCTCTGGTTCGTCATCACGGCGTGCCTCGCCCTCGGTGCGCTCTTCCTCGTCGCTCTGCAGCATGTGACCGGCGCCATGTGGAGCGTGCCCCTGCGGCGGGCTCCGGAGAGGATCGCCGTGCTGACCCCCTGGCTGGTGCCCATCGGGCTGGTCGCCCTGTTCGCTCTACCCGTCGTCTTCTCGTGGACCCAGCCAGGTGCCGACTCGATCACGCCCATCGTGCTCAAGTCCCACTGGCTCAACTATCCGTTCTTCATCATCCGGCTGGTGGTCTGTCTGGCGCTGTGGGTGCTGTCGTACTTCCTGCTGGTCAAGCGGTCCACGCGCCAGGACCGTACGATGGATGCCACGATCACGGTGAAGCTGCGGCG
>CAZOTG010000250.1:0-3983 GCA_964582585.1 uncultured Chromatiaceae bacterium
GCTCCTTCAATTGCGTCACCGTGGACGGCGACACCTCCACCAACGATGCCTGTGTTTTGATCGCTACCGGCCGCAGTGCGTCACCGGCGATCACCACCGTCGAGGATCCCGCCTTCGCCGCACTCTCCCATGCGATCACCGAGGTATGCATCGCCTTGGCCCAGGCCATCGTGCGCGATGGCGAAGGCGCCACCAAGTTCATCACCGTGGAGGTCCATGGCGGGGCCGATGAAGAGGAATGCCGCCGTGTGGCCTATACCGTTGCCCAGTCGCCGTTGGTGAAGACCGCCTTCTTCGCCTGCGATCCCAACTGGGGTCGGATCCTGGCGGCGGTGGGACGCGCCGGTCTCGAGGACCTGGATGTGGCGCGGATCAAGGTGTTTCTCGACCAGATCTGCATCGTGGAAAACGGCGCACGTGCCCCCGCTTATACGGAACAGCAAGGACAGGCGGTGATGGCCCAGGAGGAGATCACGGTGCGGGTCGATTTGGGACGTGGCGCGAGGAGCGCGCGTTTGTGGACCTGCGATCTCTCCTATGATTATGTCCGTATCAACGCCGAATACCGCACCTAGTCGCTGGGTTGAATAAGGGGTTGGCCGACCCTATTGTAATTAAGTTGGCGTCATCATTTTGATTCGGGTGGTCGATAACATAACAAGAAACCAAGATGGCCGAGTCCAGCTTTTTATATATATAAGTACTTAATTTTATTAAATTAATATGGGGTCAATCGAATTATCATGTTGAATGGCATTATAGATCTGCCTTGGTGGGGTTACGTACTGGTGACCTTGGGTCTGACCCATATCACCATCGCCGGCGTCACCATCTTCCTGCATCGCCATCAGGCACACCGTGCCCTGGATCTCCATCCACTGGTGAGCCATTTCTTCCGCTTGTGGTTGTGGCTGACCACCGGGATGGTGACCAAGGCCTGGACCGCCATCCACCGCAAGCATCACGCCCGTTGCGAGACCGAGGAGGATCCCCACAGTCCTCAGATCCTGGGCCTGCCCAAGGTGTTGTGGGAGGGCGCCGAACTCTACCGTCAAGAGGCCAAGAACCCCGAGACCCTGGAACATTACGGCAAGGGGACGCCGGACGATTGGATTGAGCGTGCGCTCTATACGCCCTACAGCCAATTCGGCATCGTTATGATGCTGATCATCGACGCCCTGTTGTTCGGGCCCATCGGCATCACCATGTGGGCAGTGCAGATGATCTGGATCCCGTTCTTCGCCGCGGGGATCATCAACGGCGTAGGCCATTATTGGGGTTATCGCAATTACGAGAGCGCCGACGCGGCTACCAATATCGTGCCGTGGGGCATCCTCATCGGCGGCGAAGAGCTGCACAACAACCACCATGCCTTCCCCGGTTCCGCCAAGCTGTCCTCCAAGCCCTGGGAGTTCGATATCGGCTGGTTATATATCAGAAGCATGCAGATCATCGGTCTGGCCAAGATCAAGAAGGTGGCGCCCGAGCCGCAGATCAATCCCGCCAAACAGGCGGTGGACATGGAGACGGTGCGCGCTATCCTGGTCAACCGCTTCCATGTCCTGTCCCATTACGCCCGGGATGTGGTGGGGCCGGTGATGCGCGAGGAATTGCATAAGGCCGATGAGTCCTGCCGCCGGTTGTTACGGCGGGCGCGTCGCCCCCTGATACGCGGCGAGGCGGTGATGGATGCCAATGCCAAGGGCCGGGTGGAGGCGGCCTTGAACTATAGCCAGACCCTGGCCACGGTCTATGAGTACAAGAAGCGCCTGCAGGAATTATGGCAGACCCGTTTCAATTCCCAGGACAGTTTGCTGCGCCATCTGCAGGAGTGGTGCAAGCAGGCGGAGGCTACCGGCATCAAGGTACTGCAGGACTTTTCCCATTCCTTGAAGGGGTACACTCTGCAGGCGGCATGATCCTTTCGTTACCACCCAATAAAAAACCCGCCTTAGGCGGGTTTTTTATTGGGGCTGACAAGGGAAAGCCGACTACTTGATCTTGGCTTCTTTGTAGATCACGTGCTTGCGCACCACCGGATCGTATTTCTTGATTTCCATCTTGTCCGGGGTGTTGCGCTTGTTCTTGTTGGTCGTATAGAAATGACCGGTCTCGGCGCTGGAAACTAATCTGATCTTTTCACGCATGGCGCAAACTCCTTAAAGCTTTTCACCGCGGCTGCGCAGTTCCGCCACCACCGTGTCGATGCCGCGCTTGTCGATGATGCGCATGCCCTTGGAAGAGACACGCAGGCGCACCCAGCGCTTCTCCCCCTCCAGCCAGAAACGATGGGTATGGAGATTGGGCAGAAAACGGCGCCGCGTCTTGTTGTTGGCGTGGGAGACATTGTTCCCGGTAGTGGGGCGCTTGCCCGTCACCTGGCATACTCTGGCCATCTTACTCGACTCCTGAAAACGTAACGCCGCCAACAGGTGGCGGCCTTAAAGACCGCACTTTATACCAGCGGCGGCCTGGATTTGCAAGCCGCTGGGGCCGGTTCCGGTGCTTAGATCTGGCCCCGTTCCGCCAGGGACACGCTGTGGCCGTCTCCCACCACGATATGGTCCAGCACCCGGATCTCCACCAGGGCCAGGGCGTCCTTCAGGCGGCGGGTGAGATGGAGGTCGGCGTGGCTGGGTTCGGCGACGCCCGAAGGGTGGTTATGGGCGAAGATCACCGCCGCGGCATTGCGGGCCAGGGACTGCTTGACCACCTCGCGGGGATGGACGCTGGTGCCGTCGATGGTGCCGCGGAACATCTCGCTGAACTCGATGACCCGGTGGCGGTTGTCCAGGAACAGGCAGGCGAAGACCTCGTGGGGGTAGTCGCGCAGTCGGGCCAGTAGGAAACGTCGGGTGTCCGCCGGGCTGCCTAGGGCATCGCCGCGCTGCAGGGTCTCGTAGAGGTGGCGCCGTCCCATCTCCAGCACCGCCTGCAGTTGCGCGTACTTGGCCAGTCCTAAGCCGCTGGCCCGGCAAAAGGCCCGGCGGTCCGCCTCCAGCAGGGCGCGCAGTCCGCCGTATTCGCCGAGCAGTTCGCGGGCCAGGTCCACGGCGGTCTTGCCGGGCACCCCGGTGCGTAAAAAGATCGCCAACAGCTCCGCGTCCGACAGGGCCTGGGGGCCGCGGTGCAAGAGTTTTTCGCGGGGGCGTTCCGCAGTGGGCCAATCAGTGATCGCCATGGGCCTCCCTCCCTGGCGCCGGCCCCGTCCGTGGGTACGCGCATGGCGCTGCCGGCGCTAAATCTGTTATTTTGACGCTTTTCTTCGAGGTTAGAATGTAGCTTATGGGGGAACTCGTCAACAAGCGGGTGGTGGTGGGGGTGACCGGCGGGATCGCCGCCTACAAGAGTGCTGAACTGGTGCGGCGCCTCAGGGAGGCGGGGGCCGAGGTGCGGGTGGTGATGACCGCGGCGGCGACCCAGTTCATTACGCCCCTCACTATGCAGGCCTTATCCGGGCAGGCGGTGCACCTCCATTTGCTGGACAGCGCCGCGGAGAACGCCATGGGGCATATAGAACTGGCGCGCTGGGCGGATGTGATCGTGGTGGCGCCCGCCAGCGCCAATATGATGGCCAAGCTGGCCAACGGCTTGGCGGATGACCTATTGAGCACTTTATGCCTGGCCAGTCAGGCGCCGTTATTCTTGGCCCCGGCCATGAACCATGTGATGTGGGGGCAGGCGGCGACCCAGGCCAATCGTCGGATGCTGGAGGAACGTGGCGTGCGCATGCTGGGACCGGCCGAAGGGGATCAGGCTTGCGGCGAGACCGGTCCGGGGCGGATGGTCGAGCCCGCCGAGATTGCGGCGGCCCTGGCCGCCTTGTTCGCCGGCGGCGCCTTGCAGGGCGCACGGGTGATTATCAGCGCCGGACCGACCCGCGAGGCCCTCGATCCGGTGCGCTTCTTGAGCAATCGCAGTTCGGGGAAGATGGGTTATGCCCTGGCCCAGGCTGCGGCGGAGGCCGGCGCCAGGGTGACCCT
>CAZOTG010000251.1:0-3952 GCA_964582585.1 uncultured Chromatiaceae bacterium
TGGCCAGCACCGTCTGCAAGGCCAGTGCTTCGGCGCTGGCGAATCTGTTCAACGGCACGATCCGACTCTTGGCTGCGGCGCGAGTGTTTCCCGAGGTGATGATGGCGCGTACCGAGGGTAACCGTGTCGCCATCGCCAATGCCAACGTGCCCAATATGGTGGGACAGATCTCCACCGCCATGGCGGACGCCAAATTGAACATCGTCGACATGCTCAACAAGTCGCGCGGCGATCTCGCCTATACCCTCATCGATGTGGATCAGTCCCTGCCGGAGACGGTGATGGACAAGATCCGTCGCATCGAAGGGGTATTGGCGGTTAGGGTGCTATAAAAGCGGTTTCGAGTTTAGAGTTTCGGGTTTCGAGTTGAAATCCCAATAGCACGTTCCCTCTCCCTCCGGGAGAGGGACAGGGTGAGGGGAGTCGATTAAATAACTCGTAACCCTAAACTCTAAACCCGAAACTTTTTTGATTTCGAGCTAATGACATGAGTCAAGATAAACTGAAGGCGGTGCGCGATCGTATCGATGCCCTGGACCGGCAGATCCAGGACTTGATCAACGAGCGGGCGGCCTGCGCCAAGGAAGTGGCCGCCTTGAAGAATGGCGACGACGGCGCCACCTTTTATCGCCCCGAGCGCGAAGCGGATATCCTGCGCAAGATATTGGCTCGCAATCAAGGTCCCTTGAGCGGCGAGGAAATGGCGCGTCTGTTTCGCGAGATCATGTCCGCCTGTCTGGCTTTGGAGCAACCGTTGCGCATCGCCTATCTGGGGCCGGAGGGCACCTTTACCCAGGCGGCTGCACTCAAGCAGTTCGGCCACTCGGTACAGACCGATTCCCGCCTCGGCATCGATGAGATATTCCGTGACGTGGAGGCGGGGGCCTGCCACTACGGGGTGGTGCCGGTGGAGAATTCCACGGAAGGGGTGATCACGCACACCCTGGATATGTTCCTCAACTCGCCGCTCAAGATTACCGGCGAGGTACAGTTGCGAGTGCATCACAATCTATTGAGCGGCGCGGATGCCGTCGCTGCCGTCAAGCGCATCTATTCCCACCAGCAATCCCTGGCCCAGTGCCGCGGCTGGCTGGATGAACACCTGGCCGGCGTGGAGTGCATCGCAGTCAGCAGCAACGCCGAAGCGGCACGGCTGGCTGCGCAGGAAAAACAGGCGGCGGCCATCGCCAGCAAGGAAGCGGCGGACATCTACGGCCTGCGCGTGCTCGCCGCCAACATCGAGGACGAGCCGGACAACACCACCCGCTTCCTGGTGATCGGCCGCGAGTCGGTCCCGCCCAGCGGCAAGGACAAGACCTCCCTGCTGCTGTCCGCCTCCAATAAACCGGGGGCCTTGCATCGTTTGTTGGAACCGCTCGCGCAGCACGGCATCTCCATGACCCGCATCGAGTCGCGACCGTCGCGGCGCGGCGTATGGGAATATGTATTCTTCGTGGACATAGAGGGCCATGCCGCGGAATCCAGGGTGGCGCAGGCATTGGAGGAACTGCGCGCGGAGGCGGCGATGTTGAAGGTGCTTGGGTCATATCCTCGAGCGATTTTATAGCCGCAGAAAAAAGTGAAAAAAGCAAAGTTATAGGCAGAGGAAAGAGAAAAGAGGAAAGTGGAATGAGCCGGCCGAGGGCCGGCGAATATTTTAGGGCCGTCATTCCGGCGAAGGCCGGAATCCAGTGTTTTAAATTTAACCGTGCGCCACAGGCTCACTCATTCCCTTTGCTCTTTTCTCTTTTCTCTTTCCTCTAGGAAGTACAGAGATGATCATTATTATGAAAGCGGGCTCCACCGACGCCGAGATCTCGGGGGTGGAGGAAAAACTCAAGGCCATGGGCATGGGCGCCCATGTGTCGCGTGGTATCGAGCGCACCGTAATCGGCGCCATCGGCGACGAAGCACAGATCGACATGGAGGCCCTGGAGATCGTGCCGGGCGTCGAGAACGTGGTGCGGGTGATGAAGCCCTATAAGATCGTGTCTCGCGTCTCTCATCCGGAAGACAGCGTTGTAGACATCAAGGGCATCCCGCTGGGCGGCAAGCAGATTCAGATCATCGCCGGACCCTGTTCGGTGGAGACTCAAGCGCAGATGGATGCCGCGGCGGAGGCGGTGGCGGCGGCGGGATGCCGATTGATGCGCGGCGGCGCCTTCAAACCCCGTACCAGTCCCTATTCCTTTCAAGGCGTAGGTGTCGAGGGTCTGGAGATGTTTCGCAGGGCGGCGGATAAGTTTCAACTGCCCATCGTCACCGAGTTGATGGATGTGCGCATGCTGGACACCTTTCTGGAGCATGATGTGGATGTCATCCAGATCGGCACCCGCAACATGCAGAATTTCGACCTGCTCAAAGAGGTGGGGCGCGTCCACAAACCGGTGATCCTCAAACGCGGCATGTCGGCCACCATCAGTGAATGGTTGATGGCGGCGGAATACATCGCGGCGGGGGGCAATCACAATATCATCTTCTGCGAGCGCGGCGTGCGCAGCTTTGAGACCTATTACCGCAACATGCTGGACGTCACCGCCATCCCGGTACTGAAGCGCGAGACGCATTTACCGGTGATCGTCGATCCCAGTCACGCCGGTGGCAAGGCCTGGATGGTGCCGTCCCTGGCGCGGGCGGCGGTAGCGGCGGGGGCCGACGGGCTGTTGATCGAAGTCCATCCCCGGCCCCCCGAGGCTTGGTGCGACGCCGATCAGGCGCTTAACCCGCAGGAAATTCAGACTTTGATGGGAGAAATGCGCGATATCGCGCGGGCCATTGGGAGAGAGATATAAAATACAGTTTCGAGTTTAGGGTTTAGAGTCTCGAGTTAAAAGCGGTCCTCCGTAGTAACCCGAAACTCTAAACTCTAAACTCTAAACTCTAAACTCTAAACTCTAAACTTATGATTAACCGTCTCACAATAATCGGTGTAGGTTTGATAGGCGGCTCGCTGGCGCGGGCCGTGAAGCGAGCCGGCTATTGCGCGGAGGTGGTGGGTAGTGGCCGTGATAAGGCACACCTGCAGCGCGCGATGGAGCTGGGGATCATCGATCGCTATGAAACGGATCCGGCGCGGGCGGTGATGGATGCCGATGTCATCGTCCTTGCCGTACCCCTGGGTGCCATGGAGGAGGTGTTGCGCGCCATTGCCCCTCAGCTCAAACCGGACGCGGTCATCACCGATGCCGGCAGTGCCAAGGGCAGCGTGGTGGCGGCGGCGCAGGCGGTATTCGGCGAGGCGCCGGCACAGTTCGTGCCGGGTCATCCCATCGCCGGCACCGAACAGAGCGGCGTGGAGGCCTCCCTGGCGGACCTGTTTAAGGAGCGACGGGTGATCCTGACGCCCTTGCCCAATACCGCCGCCGCCGCCCTCGCCGCGGTGCGGGAGCTATGGCGACAGGCGGGCGCGGAGGTGGTGGAGATGAGCGTCGAGCATCATGACGAGGTGCTGGCGGCCACCAGCCATCTGCCCCATATGCTGGCCTTCGCCCTGGTGGATACTCTGGCGCACCTGAACGAACAGGAGGAGATCTTTCGCTATGCCGCCGGCGGTTTCCGCGATTTTACCCGCATCGCCTCCAGCGATCCGGTGATGTGGCGCGACATCTGTCTCGGCAACCGCGAGGCCATCGTGACCATGATCGATCGCTTTCAAGGTGATCTGGCCGTATTGCGCGAGGCCATCCTCGCGGGCGACGGCAAAGGCATCGAGGCGATTTTCGCCCGAGCCAAGGCCGCGCGTGATCATTACTGCGAATAACAGCAGAGAAAAGAGCAAAGATACAAGATACAAGGAAAGCCTTTTAACACCCTCACCCTGTCCCTCTCCCGAGGGGAGAGGGGACGGTTATACGAGCGGCGGTGGAGAAACTTGTCCTATGTCGCACACCATGGATAACAACGATGCAAGCATCAGCAAATGTCTTATTTAAGGCTTCACCCGGCGGCCGTT
>CAZOTG010000252.1:0-3952 GCA_964582585.1 uncultured Chromatiaceae bacterium
GCATCGATGAGAATATCTTCATCCACCAGCAACGAGGTAGTGCGCAAACCTTGGCCGACACCACCACTGCATCCCAATATCCGTATCTTCATAACCTAACCTGTCATCTTCCCTTCCGCGCCCGACTATAGCACGGCCGTTTCCGGCTAATGTGCTTCCTGACCGTAGCCTCCCGCCCCTTTCTATCGCCCCCCCAGGTATGCCATCATTCCCGCTGTCGAATTGTAGTGACAGCGATGAATACACCTTATATCGCCATTCTGGCCATCGTCCTTTACCTGGCGGGCGGCATCATGCTGGGCCTGCGGCTTTTCAAGGGGACGCAAGCACCTCATCACAAAGGACCGTTCCTGGCCCTGGGATTCGCGGCTTTCACCCTCCACGCCTGGGTCTTGTACCAGAACCTATTTGTAGTTAACGGATTGAACATGGGAATTTTTAATGCCCTGTCCCTGCTGTCGTGGATCATCGTCGGCGTGGTATTGGCGACCTCCTTCACCCAGCCCGTGGAGAACATCGGCATCGCCGCCCTGCCTTTGGCGGCGCTGGCCCTGACCCTGGAACAGGCCTTCCCCGCTACCGAGCACCTGATCAGCAAGGAGGCCGCCGTCGGGCTCAAGCTGCATATACTGATCTCCATCCTCTCCTACAGCCTGTTCTGCATCGCCGCGGTCCAGGCGATCCTGCTCGCCATCCAGAACAAGCACCTGCACAGCAAGCGGCCGGGGGGGTTCGTACGGGCCCTACCGCCCCTGGAGACCATGGAGACCCTGTTGTTCCGCATCGTCGCCGTGGCCTTCGTCCTGCAAAGTCTGTCGCTGGTGAGCGGGTCGTTTTACTTGAAAGACATATTTGCCCAGCACCTGGTCCATAAGACCGTGCTGTCCATCGCCGCTTGGCTGGTATTTGCCACCCTGCTTATCGGTCGCTGGCGCTTCGGCTGGCGGGGCCGCACGGCGATCCGCTGGACCTTGAGCGGCTTCGTCACCTTGCTATTGGCCTACCTGGGCAGCAAGTGGGTCCTGGAAGTCCTGCTGGGCAAGTGAACGATGGCAACCCGCAACTCCCCTTAAGCACCCGCAAGCCTGCGCCACCATAACGAAAATCGCGCATAATCGATCTCATGGAAGATATTCCGCTAAATATTCTAATCGCCTCTCTGGTCGTGATGATCGTGCTGTCGGCCTTCTTTTCCGGCTCGGAGACGGCCATGATGAGCATCAACCGCTACCGGCTGCGCCATCTGGTCAAGGGCAAGCATCGTGGCGCCATGCTGACCTACGCCCTCCTGAAGCGACCCGACCGCCTGATCGGATTGATCCTGCTCGGCAATAACTTCGTCAATATCGCGGCATCGGCCTTGAGTACCATCATCTTCTACCGGCTCATGGGGGAGGCGGGTATCGCCGTCGCCACGGGCCTGCTGACCCTGGTGATCCTGATCTTCGGCGAAGTCACGCCCAAGACCCTGGCGGTGATGCACCCTGAGAGAATCGCCTTTCCCGTGGCCTATATACTGACGCCGTTGTTGCGCCTGATGTACCCCATTGTGTGGGTGACTAACAGTATCGCCAATACCTTGTTGAAACTGGTCGGTATCACGCCGCAGGAAACCGCCATGCAGCAACTCAGCAGTGACGAGCTGCGCACCGTGGTTAACGAGGCCGGCGCGCTCATTCCCCGCCGTCACCAGCGCATGCTGCTCAGCATCTTGGACCTGGAAAACGTCACGGTCGAGGACATCATGATTCCGCGTAACGAGATCGTGGGCATCGACCTTGACAATGACACGGATGAGATCCTGCGCTTGCTCACCACCAGCCAGCATACCCGCCTGCCGATCTATCACGAGACCATCGACAACGTACTGGGCATCATTCATCTGCGAAATGCCCTGCACCTGGTCGCCCAGGAAAAACTCACCAAGCAATCCCTGCAGGACATCGCGCGCGAAGCCTATTTCGTACCGGAAGGTACGTCCCTCCATACCCAGTTGCTCAACTTCCAGCGGCAAAAGCGGCGGATTGCCCTGGCGGTCGACGAGTACGGCGACATCCTGGGTCTGGTGACCTTGGAAGACATCCTGGAGGAAATCGTCGGCGAATTTACCACCGACGCCTCATCCACGCTCCGCGACGTCCATCCTCAGGAGGATGGCAGTTTTCTCGTGGACGGCGGGGCCAATGTCCGCGAGTTGAATCGGCTCATGGAATGGGAACTGCCCACCGATGGACCCAAGACCCTCAACGGCCTCATCATCGAACACATGGAATCCATCCCCGAGCCGGGCACCAGCCTGCTTATCGCAGGTTATCCCGTGGAAATCGTCCAAACCAGCGCGAACTCGGTCAAGACAGCGAAGATCTACCCGGCCTTACGGCAACGCCGATCCTAGCCCGCTTTTCTCATCGCTTTCTTTTTTTTCTTGACGGGCTGTTTCTTGGGATTTTCCTTGGCAGATTGTCCCTTGGACGTAATCTTGGCGGATGGTTGCTTGAAATCACTCTTGGCAGGCCGCTTCTTGAAATCATGAGAGCTGACGAAACGGTTACGCCCCGCCTCCTTTGCCTCGTACAAAGCTTCGTCCGCCGTCTCGATCAAAGTGGATGGCAAACCACCTTCCCGCGGAATGATGCTGGCGACCCCCATGCTGATGGTGACATGATCCGCGGCCGAAGAATGCGCGTGAGGAATATTCAGGTCTTCGATGCTTTGACGAAGTTGCTCCGCCACCTGAACCGCCCCGTCAGGATCGGTATCGGGCAGTATAACCGCGAACTCTTCACCGCCGTATCGAGCCACTAAATCGCCGGGGCGGTGCGTCCCTTTCTCCAGCGTTTGCGCCACCTTGCGCAATACCTCGTCTCCGCCTTGATGACCATAATTGTCATTGTAGGTCTTGAAGTGGTCGATGTCGGTCAACACCAATGAGATAACCTTGTTGCTGCGCGCGGCGCGCAACCATTCCTGTTCCAGGTATTCATCGAAACGACGCCGGTTGGCGATGGTGGTCAGTCCATCAAGACTGGACAAACGTTGCAATTCCTTGTTCTTTTTTTCCAATTCGATCTGCATTTCCCGCAGCGCGCGGTATGCCTCGTCGCGCTGCTGCTGGGCAAGATAACTACGGGTATGGGCGCGAATTCTCGCGATCAGCTCGATCTTATCGGGAATCTTCACCAGGTAATCGCTGGCCTGCAACTCGAAGGCCTCGCTTTTGATCTTAGGGTCCTCTTTCGAAGACATAACGATGACGGGTATATTCTTGGTGACAGGATTAGCGCGAAAAAAACGCAACAACATCATACCGTCGATATCCGGCATAACCAGATCCTGGAGTATCACCGTAGGCTGAAACTCCACCGCCTCGGCAATGGCCCGCGAGGGATCGGCGCAATAATGATACTCAAGGTTATCCTCGACGATCAGCATCCGCCTGATCGCCTCGGCGATGATGGCTTGATCATCCACCAACAGCACGCGCGCCGTCATAGCCGGGCTGTTGACTGCATCATCCATCACTTTTCCATCCTCATCACTCATATCACCAAACCTCTCTTGCCCGTATCGGCCAGCCGGCCGAATCTCCTGAGCAATGAGGAAGCGATGTCGTCAACGGGCAGTACTTCCACGGCTGCGTTCAATTGCACCGCAGCCTTGGGCATACCGTACACCGCGCAAGTGGATTGGTGTTCGGCGATGGTATGACACCCCTTTTCACGCAGCTTCAACAGGCCCATCCCGCCATCACGCCCCATCCCAGTCAGCAGCACGCCGACGACTGCCCCTGACCATCGCGCCGCCACACTTTCAAAAAATACATCGACTGAAGGGCGATATGCCATCTCCCGCGGCTCCTCGCTATAGGAGAGGCGATGGAAGATATCCACGATCAAATGATCGTTGGTCGCCGCTATCAAGGCAGTTCCAGGCGTGGGTCTATCGCCGTTAC
>CAZOTG010000253.1:0-3951 GCA_964582585.1 uncultured Chromatiaceae bacterium
CCGCTATTACTGCGGCCCCTATTGACAGTCCATCGGTGCGGTCCTAAAATGCCGCTTCTTTTATAGGGCGACATGCGTTCTCCGTTTGTCACCTAACTAAATTTCAAAGAATTTTAAGCGTTCAACCGTTTAGGCGACGCTGCCACCCGGACAGCTCGACCTAGCAGGCGAACGCTTAGTTTATTTTGGGCTGGAGTCAGTATTCATGGCGACAACGAATCAATTGGTGCGCAAGCCTCGGACGCGCAAAAAAGAGAAGAGTAAGGTGCCTGCCCTGGGGGGGTCCCCTCAGAAACGCGGCGTCTGTACCCGTGTCTATACCACTACGCCGAAAAAGCCTAACTCGGCGTTGCGTAAGGTCGCTCGCGTGCGGCTGACCAACGGCATGGAAGTCAGCACCTATATAGGTGGTGAAGGTCACAATTTGCAGGAGCACTCGGTGGTGCTGATCCGCGGCGGTCGAGTCAAGGATCTGCCCGGTGTGCGCTATCACACGGTGCGCGGGAGTTTGGATACCGCCGGCGTGGCGAATCGTCGCCAGGGCCGGTCCAAGTACGGTTCAAAGCGGCCTAAGGCCTAAGGGTATAGAGTTATGGCACGTAGAAGAGAAGCGACCAAGCGCCCGGTGTTGGCGGATCCCAAGTACGGCAGTGAGATGCTGACCCGTTTCGTCAACGTGGTGATGAAGAGCGGCAAGAAGTCGGTGGCTGAGCGCATCATTTACGGCGCCCTGGACCGTGTCAGCGAAAAAACCAAGGGCGATGCTTTTCAAGTATTGAATCAAGCGCTTGATAACGTCAAGCCCATCGTGGAGGTAAAGTCCCGCCGCGTCGGCGGCGCCACCTACCAGGTGCCGGTGGAAGTGCGTTCCGATCGCCAGTTCGCCCTGGCGATGCGTTGGATGATCGATGCGGCCCGCGCCCGCAGTGAAAAGTCCATGGACTTGCGGCTTGCCGGCGAGATCATGGACGCCGCCGAAAAACGCGGGTCGGCGGTGAAGAAGCGAGAGGACACCCATCGCATGGCGGAGGCCAATAAGGCCTTCTCCCACTACCGTTGGTAGGCGCGCGGTTACGAGTTTCGGGTTTAGAGTTTCGGGTTATTTAGGTTTGAGGATTTACGATCGTGGCACGCAGTACACCTATAGAACGCTATCGCAATATCGGCATTGCCGCGCATATCGACGCCGGCAAGACGACGACGACCGAGCGCGTCCTGTTCTATACAGGTATCTCCCATAAGATCGGTGAGGTGCACGATGGTGCCGCGGTCATGGACTGGATGGAGCAGGAACAGGAACGCGGCATCACCATTACCTCCGCGGCCACCACCTGCTATTGGTCGGGCATGGATAAGCAGTATCCCCAGCACCGTATCAATATCATCGACACCCCCGGCCACGTGGACTTCACCATCGAGGTGGAACGCTCCCTGCGGGTGCTGGACGGCGCCTGTGCGGTGTTCTGCGCGGTGGGCGGCGTACAGCCTCAGTCGGAGACCGTGTGGCGTCAGGCCAATCGGTACGGCGTGCCGCGCCTGGCCTTCGTCAACAAGATGGATCGCGTCGGCGCCAACTTCCTGCGCGTCGTCGATCAGATTAAGAAGCGACTGGGCAGCGCCCCGGTTCCCATCCAATTGCCCATCGGCGCCGAAGACGATTTCAAGGGCGTGGTGGATTTAGTCAAGATGAAGGCCATCTATTGGAATGACGAGACCCAGGGGATGACCTTCGAAGAGAAGCCGATCCCCGCCGATATGCAGGCCGCCTGCGAAGAGTGGCATGAAAAGATGGTGGAAGCGGCCGCGGAGCACTCGGAAGAGCTGATGGAGAAGTACCTGGAGGGGCAACCCCTGTCCGAGGAAGAGATCAAAACGGCGCTGCGCGCCCGCACCATCGCCAATGAGATCGTGCCCATGCTGTGCGGCTCCGCGTTCAAGAACAAGGGCGTGCAGGCCATGCTGGACGCGGTGATCGACTACATGCCGTCGCCGGCGGACGTCCCTGCGGTGAACGGCACCCTGGATGACGCCGACCACACCCCGGCCGAGCGCCATCCCGACGATGACGAACCCTTTTCCGCGCTGGCGTTCAAGATCGCCACCGACCCCTTCGTCGGCACCCTCACCTTCTTTAGGGTGTACTCCGGGGTGTTGAGTTCCGGCGAAACGGTATACAACCCCGTGAAATCGAAGAAGGAACGCATCGGCCGTATGGTGCAGATGCACTCCAACAGTCGCGAGGAGATCAAAGAGGTGCGCGCCGGCGATATCGCCGCGGCGGTGGGGCTGAAAGATGTCACCACCGGCGACACCCTGTGCAGCCTCGACAAGGTGATCATCCTGGAGCGCATGGTATTCCCCGAGCCGGTGATCTCGGTGGCGGTGGAGCCCAAGACCAAGGTCGACCAGGAAAAGATGGGTCTGGCCCTGGGGCGTCTCGCCCAGGAGGACCCGTCCTTCCGAGTGCATACCGACGAGGAGAGCGGTCAGACCATCATTTCCGGCATGGGCGAGCTGCATCTGGATATCATCGTCGATCGCATGAAGCGCGAATTCAAGGTGGAGGCCAACGTGGGCAAGCCCCAGGTGGCCTACCGCGAGACCATTCGCAAGTCGGTGGAGCAGGAAGGCAAGTTCGTGCGTCAGTCGGGCGGTCGCGGTCAGTATGGCCATGTGTGGTTGAAGATCGAGCCGAATGAGACCGGCAAGGGTTATGAATTCGTCAACGCCATCGTCGGCGGCGTAGTGCCCAGGGAATACATCCCCGCCGTGGACAAGGGTGTGCAGGAACAGTTGCAGAACGGCGTCATCGCCGGTTATCCGGTGGTGGACGTCAAGGTGACCCTGTTCGACGGGTCTTATCACGACGTGGACTCCAATGAAATGGCGTTCAAGATCGCCGGCTCCATGGGCGTCAAGGAAGGCGCGCGCAAGGCCGACGCCGTGCTGCTGGAGCCCATCATGAAGGTCGAAGTGGTGACGCCGGAAGAAAACATGGGTGACGTGATCGGCGATCTCAATCGTCGCCGCGGCATCATTCAGGGTATGGATGATGAGGCAGGCGGCAAGATCGTTCACGCCGAGGTGCCCTTGGCGGAGATGTTCGGTTACGCCACGGACCTGCGATCCGCGACCCAGGGCCGCGCCACCTATACCATGGAATTCTCCAAGTATAGCGAAGTGCCGGGCAATATCGCGGAAGCCATTATCAAAGAGAAGTCTTGATCGTGTCGGTCAAGAAAGCAGCAAACTGATTAGTAAAGAGCGAGAGGAAGTCAGCCGTGTCCAAGGAAAAATTTGAGCGAACGAAGCCCCACGTAAACGTAGGGACGATAGGTCACGTAGACCATGGTAAGACGACCTTGACGGCGGCGCTGACGAAGGTGCTGGCGGATAAGTTTGGAGGGGAGACCAAGGGCTACGACCAGATTGACGCGGCGCCGGAAGAACGTGCGCGCGGGATCACGATCGCCACGGCGCACGTGGAATACCAGTCGGAAAACCGCCACTATGCCCACGTGGACTGCCCGGGCCATGCCGACTATGTGAAGAACATGATCACCGGTGCGGCGCAGATGGACGGCGCGATCCTGGTGGTGTCGGCGGCGGACGGCCCCATGCCCCAGACCCGGGAGCACATCCTGCTGGCGCGTCAGGTCGGCGTACCCTACATCGTGGTATTCATGAACAAAGCCGACATGGTGGACGACGCCGAACTGCTCGACCTGGTGGAAATGGAAGTGCGTGAACTGCTGGACAAGTACCAGTTCCCCGGCGACGACACCCCCATCATCAAAGGCTCGGCGCTCAAGGCCCTGGAAGGGGACCAGAGTGAGATCGGCGTGCCGTCCATCCTGAAACTGGTGGAAGCCATGGACGCCTACATCCCGGTGCCCGAGCGCCCGGTGGACCTGCCGTTCCTGATGCCGATCGAAGACGTGTTCTCGATCT